>DAOTXB010000265.1:0-16026 GCA_034435575.1 Anaerolineae bacterium | reverse complement strand
GCGGAAACAGAACCAACTGCAAATAAGAACATAGAAATTATCGTAATTAGCGGTAATAAAATCCGCCATCGCGATATAGTTTGATTATATGACATGGTGCTTCTCCCCTAAAATCTTGTGATGTTTGATGCTTATTTATTAACTTTTATGTGGTGTATATATCATTTTCGACAATAATTCCTACCTTTTTCATTATTTGTCATACATATAATTAGCTAAATGATCTGTGCGCACTAAAAAAATATTAGCTGATCTCTTATGAAAGTTACAAGCTAATAGAAAAATTATTTACACAGATTCATAATTTATTTACGTAGTTCATTAGGTATGTATAATGTTACTTAATTTATGAAGGGTTTTGAAATAATGAGGTCATGACTATTACAATCTCTGCATTTAGAAGTTATGTGAACAGTGGATTTAAATATGTTAGGACTTTCGCTTTTACGTTGATCCGCCTCACTCCTTTTTAGATATAACATGTCAAGAATATGAGACACTACGGCATGCGTTAATTCTGGCAGCAGGCGTGGCTCCTCCCCTACACGGAAATTCTATGTAGTCCACTATTGTTAGCGAAAGTTCTATATGTTAAGGGTTTGAAGTTCAGCCACGATACTGGGTAGTGGAGGGTACTTTTGCATGGTGCAATAATTATCGACGTTTGAGCAAAGATTATGGCAATGCTATAGTTATGGCACAATTATTGAAGGTGAATTTGAGCATATATCGGCGGGAAAACATCTATAAAGATAGCATATTTACTCAAATGAATCGTCCATCCTGCATGAGTTGTTGTCCATCAACCCACACACTTGTGCGTTCCATGACGACATCAACGTGAACGGGACTGTCCCATTCAGCGCCTGTATAATTGCAATAGGGGTTGCCAAATGCCACATGCACACCGGGAAACTTTTCATCCTGAAGTAGATTACCGATTAGACGATCGAGGGATTCATTTGTGCCTACAGCAAATTCACCGACCCGTCGTCCGTTTTCGACTGAATCAAGATATTCCCAGAATTCGTCTGCCATAGCTTTATCAGGATGTGAACAAGAGACAAGATGAGAATCTTTAACCTCTAACCGAAGAGGCTCGGTTAACAGTCCATATTTTTTGCTGAAGAAATCCCCCATAATTGAAGCTGTAATAACACCATTCACCTCAACAGGCGAGGTAAACGTTTCGCCTTCCGGCAGGTTACCCCATTTGCCCGGCGCTTGATAAAATCCATCCCAGATAACCCACTTCAAATGCTCAGGGTCAAAACGCCCGGTTAAATCAGTACCCGTTGGATTAGTCACACGAATTTCGTGAGCATTTTTGACAATGTTGTAAACTTCATGAGTGCGTTTTGCGACGCGATGATAATCAGCGCACATGCCCGTTGCCATGATTTCCGGGGTCACGCCGATCATGTGACCATGTCGCACTTGATACTTCTCACGCAAGGTTTCAATCAATGGAATACGAAAACGAATTTCCCCTTTCTGGCTACTCGCGGCATAAAATGTCGCTGTAGGTGCATAGTCATCGAGGAATGCCCACAATGTGTCAGGGACTGCGAGTAGGGGGCGTGAACCGATAGTTTCTAGCGATTTTAAAATGACATCTGCACCGGTATCCGCAATAACATCAAAGAGCGCCTGACCAATGGACTGTGTCGGCGCATCAGTAAAAACAATGACACGGTCATTCGCATTAATCGCAAGACAGGTTTCTACGGCAACCTTTGCGCCGGGTACTAAATCATAAGTTGAAGACATACGGCAGTCACTCCCAAATTATATGTAGACATTAGAGAATTGCATTAAAGAGGGAACGTTGTGTGTAACGTCCCCTCACAGATTTTATGATGCGCTATCAGACCGTAATGCAACCACATCAATGGTGATATGTGCATCGCCTGTGATTGCTGGCGCGACAAGTACTGAACGTGCCGGCGGAATGATCTGTGCAAAGTGTTGTTTTGTAGCCTCATTGAACATCGGGTAAGGATCAAAGGCTTTTAGATAAACCGTCAACTTCACTAAGTCAGCCGGACTGCACCCTACATCAGCAAGGCGTTGTGCCAAATCGGTCAGTAGAGTATCAGAAGCCTCGCCCAAATCCTTACCATGCCCTGCCAGCTTATTCCACATGACAAACGGTCCGCTAGAGATCGCTTCACCGACAGTATCATTTCCCAATGGTGCCATGATCTCCGCCGCTTCTTGCTTAGACAAACCATCACCCGTCACTGCCATCCAGTCCATTTCGATCATCGCATGCATCGCCACATCAAAGACTTCATGATAGGTGAAAAGCAGTGGTTCAGAACCAAGATAATCTACAATTTCTTTTTGAATTATAGCTTTGCTTCCTACTACTTTAGGATAGGCGGCGACTTCAAACACGCTATCATGATTTAAGCCAGCGGCACGTGTAACCTGTAAAAGATGATCTAGTGTTATGCGTACCGATTCTGCCATACCTTCACTCGGTTGACGCAACACGCCCGGTTCTGGCATTTCTGCGCCAATTTGCCCTGCGCCGAAAAAGATTCCGCCAGCGATAAGCCCCTGTGATCGAAATCCTGTCGATGGTGGTGCATTTTCAGTTTCGATCCGTATTTTACGTGAAGTCATCCGTGAGTCTCCGTCTGTTTAGTGGACTTTTTCAAAGAAGTCTGTGAGATCGTAGAGGGGTAATTGTACTTCTTTCCCCGCCTGGAATATCCGTGATACGGTTGTCAGATTACGGATGTCATCCAGCGGATTTTTGTCCAGAAGCACCATATCGGCGATCTTGCCTGTTTCTATCGTACCAATTTCATTATCAAGGCGCAGGATTTCTGCGGCGGTCTTCGTTGCGGCGAGTAGTGCTTCCATATTGGATAGTCCGGCTTCTGTGAGTAGTTCACACTCTTTCGCTAGCGATGCGTTGGGGTTATCTGCATCAGTGCCCGCACCAATCGTTACACCGGCTTCATAGGCTTTTGCGAGGCGCTTTATAGCAATTTCACTAACCTCCCCACTGGTTTTTGCGATATGAGGTCCAAAGCCCATCTTTTCGCCAAATTTTTCCAGACTCCATGCAATGGCTTGGGTCGGCACAATGGGGGTATTGGTTTCTAGTAGCATGTCAATACATTCATCGTCCATAAAGTCGGCATGATCGATAAAATCGACCCCGGCAAGGATGGCGTTTTTGATGGATTGGGCACTACCGGTATGGCATGACGTGAGACGACCTGGCTTGTGTGCTTCTTCAACAATTGCTTTCATCTCTTCGACGGTAAACTGTGTCCAGCCGGGTTCAGAGATTAGACGACCACCACCACCGCCAATTGTGGATGCACCGTAAATCTTTACGACATCAACACCGGCTTTAAGATGCAAACGCGCTTCTCGACGGGCTTCGTCCGCGCCTGTAACTTCTACACCATGCCCACCACTCCCCGGACGGAAACCGCCAGTTTGTGCAATCAGCGGACCACTTGCAACCACTCTTGCACCCGGTGTGTAACCATCACGAATGGCCTCTTTGATCGCCACAGCCATAAAGTTCCCTGCACCAGCATCACGGACAGTCGTCACGCCACTTTGTAACCAGACTCGGGCGGCGTTCGCGGCTTTAAATACCTTCGTGGCGACCATTTCATCAGTCATATGTGTGACTTCGCCTGCACCGCCAATCGGATTCAGTAATAATAGAAAATGATGGAAATGTAGATCGATCAGACCGGGAATGAGGGTTTGTTCCGGCGCGTCAATGACTGTTGCACCATCAGCATTAATTGATCCCTGTGCGCCAATTTGTGTGATTTTTCCATCTTCCACAAGCACAGACATATTTTTTTGCAGATCTGTACCGGTCGCGTCGATTAACTGCCCGACATTGAATAAAAGCTTCATCAAGTTTACTCCCTTATTGTGCTGACAAAATAGTCTATGACTAATATATGTGATACAAACAATTCACTGTTGTATTAAGAATTGTCTTTGTTACTATAAGTTAGTTAAGCAATAGTCCATCACTCATATCCACTCCACATGCTATTTACCGCGCATTGATGGGTCAAGTGCCTCTCTGATACCATCGCCGAGATAATTGAATGCTAATAACGTAAGCGACAACGCCAACCCCGGCGCAATTAACAAATGTGGAAATGATCTGAAGTTTCTCACCCCTTCAGAAATCATAAGTCCCCACGAAGGCACAGGGGGGCGGGTGCCAAGCCCAAGATATGAAAGTCCGGCTTCTAACATAATGACATTCGGAATTCCAAAGGTCACAGCGACCAGAACCGGCGCCATCACATTAGGCAAGATATGACGGATCATCAGATGACGATGTGTCCCACCGATTGCGCGTGCGGCTAATACAAACTCTTTTTCTTTGATCGACAGTACCTCACCACGAACAATCCGTGAAACTGTCAACCAGAAAACCAAGCCGAGTGCAATCAATACGCCGAGCAATCCACCCGTCGAATCGTTTATTGCAGACAAAACAACGGCTAACCCACTTTCAGATTCTTGCAATGTTCCTTGTAGAAAGGTCATGACGATGATGATAAATAAGAGCGATGGAAAGGCGTAAAGTGTGTCCACAATCCGTTGAATAATCATATCTACCCAGCCACCACTATAGCCGGAGATTATGCCAACGGGTACACCAATCATGACGATGACAAGTTGCGCCATAATACTGACCATGAGCGAGATACGTGCGCCATAAATTAAGCGCGACAGGACATCACGCCCGAGCGCGTCGGTACCAAACAGGTGCTCTGAAGAAGGCGGTTGTGTTATTGCGGTAAAGTCAACCTCATCGTATCCATAGGGTTCAATCAAGGGTGCAAAGATTGCCGTTAACGTCAGCAAAATAATAAATACAGCGCTAATGACTGCCGCACGATTCTTTGCAAAACGCCGTAACATTTGACGAGATTGTGATGTATAAATCGGTTGAGATTCCTCAATCGAGATGATGCTGTCTTTATCCAACGTTACAAGTTCTGATTGATTTTCCATCGTTAACTGTACCTGATTCGCGGGTCTAGCACGGTATAAGCCAGATCAATGATAAGGTTCATGATAATGACAAGCGTTGCATATAAGAGTGTTGTTCCGATAATAACCGGATAATCTCTCGCAGTAACCGACGTTACAAAATAGCGCCCGATGCCGGGAATATTCAAAATTGATTCAACGAAAAATGATCCCGTAACCACATCAACCAAGCTAATGCCTGCAACTGTGACTACAGAAATCAGCGCATTGGGCAACACATGAGAGATAAAAACGCGCCGTTCACTCAATCCTTTAGACCGTGCGGTACGTACATATTCTTGCGATAGCGATTCTATAACCGATGATCGTGTATAACGTGCAATGATCGCCATTGGTCCCAGACCAAGTGCAATCACAGGGATAATGACCCGATTAGATAACGCGCCATCCCAACCACCTGTAGGTAACCAATCTAGCCAGACGGCAAATAGAATAACCATTAAGGTAGCCGCTACATAATTTGGTGTGGATATGCCGATCACCGAAAGAAACGTGGTGAAGTTATCTAACAATGAGTTTGGTTTGATAGACCCAATGACACCGAGAATGATCCCGCCTGTCAGTGCAAAGCCCATCGCGTATAAACCGAGTTGTAACGACACGGGGAAGCGATCCGTGAGTACACCTCTCACGCTTTGTCCCTGTCGGATATATGACTCCCCTAAATCTCCCTCCGTGACAATTCCCCATAGGAAGATACCGTATTGTTCCCAGATCGGTTTATCTAGACCGTACTTTTCATTTAGCGTCTCGACAACATTGATTGGAAGTGGGCGACCCGTTTCGTCCCACGGGCTACCGGGTGTTGCATGCATTAAGAAGAAGGTGATGGTAAACACAGCTAGTAAAGTCGGGAAAATCAACAGTACCCGCCGGATGATATAACCTGACATTTAGCAAACCTTCCCTCATAAAGCGTGAAACAGGATCAGAAACGGAGGTGGTATCTTCGACCACCCCCGCTGGACTGTAAATTTCTATTCGCTGATCTGTAATCCGGGTGGTTGTGCATACCGGAATATCAGACCCACAGAGGTTGTTGTATCTACAAAGTTTTCAACATAGGGGCGTGTCAACCAAGTTTGCCCTTCATAGACGACTGAGATGATCGGCACTTGCTCATTGATGATTGCTTCTGCCTGTTGATACATCTCGGCGCGTGCAACTGGATCAATTTCGACCAGCGCTGTGCGAATCAAGTCTACATAATCCGCGTCATCAAAACGGGAACGCTTGAGTGAGTTATTGGGATCGAAAAGTGCGTTATGGAATTGGCTGGCATCTTGAATTCCTGCCCAGTTCAAGCCATATTGCATGTTGTAGGACTGCTCGTTACGGGAAATACGCCAATCGCGCATTGCACCCGGTTCCAGCGGATTCAATGTAACATCAATACCCAATGTGCTTGACCACATCGCCTGAATCGCTTGCATCACTAATTGTGCGCGATCCACACTCCAGTAAGTCACCTCAAATTCGGGGAATCCTTCACCACCCGGATAACCGGCTTCGGTGAGTAATTGCACTGCGAGTTCAGGATCATACTGATAGCCAAAGGCTTCGTCAGGGTTGTGGCTCGCCAATTGTGGCGGGCTAAGGCTGACTGCCGGTGAATAGGCACCACGCAACACATTGTTCGCGAGCACTTCACGATCAATAGATAATGACAGTGCCTGACGAACAAGCGTGTTGTCGGTTGGCGCATTGTCGGTGTCCATAATCAAGATCACAGAACCGGCAATCGGTACTGGATTAATCATGTCTGCATATTCTGGATCATCTAAGAGGCGTGGCAGTTCACTCGCAGGCGCGATTGCGGCATCTACTTCACCAGCTTCAAATGATGGTACAGCTTGATTCCAGGCATCTGCCATGAGCACAAACTCAATACGGTCAACATAGCGATAATCTTGCCAGATGCCGTTATAGTGGGGGTTCTTCTCAAAGACCATGAGTTGATCGTGATCCCATACGGTTAACATATAAGGACCATTACCCACATGGTTGCCTGCTTCCATCCATTGATCGCCATATTCCTCGATCAAGTCAACACGGACAGGCAGATAATTTGAATTACCGAGATATGACAGGAAGAACGGTGTTGGTTCTTCAAGTTCAATGATGAGTGTAAGATCATCCGGTGCAGAAAGCCCGACTAATTCAGGATCAGTGATCTCGCCTGCGCTAAATGCTTGACCGTTCAGGATCGGATAGAATTCTTCTACCGAGTAAGAAGCAGTTTCCGGGGTCAATTGACGTAAGAAGGACTGACGATAATCTTCAGCGGTCACAGGCTCGCCATCACTCCAGCGAAGCCCTTCGCGTAACGTAAAGGTATACACCGTTCCATCTTCAGAGACTTCCCAGCTTTCTGCGGCTAATGGTGTGATTTCGGTGGACGAATAAGCATCAACCAGCGGTTCATATAAACTGAACATTTCCTGATAACCGAAGCCACCTTGCGCGGGGTCCAGACTATCTGGCTCATTGGCGGGTTGTCTGAAGACGACTGGATCTTCGTCCTGGGCAAACGATGCAGGTGCAAGCGTCATCAACAACAGGCTGATGAGCATAACAAGCATCAAAGCGGAATAGCGCGATAATGTTTTTCTCATGCTTCTTCTCCTAATACTATCGAACGATTGTGACCGGAATACGTGCCATAATGCGTACAAATACGCTCGCTATAGCAAGACATCCGTTTATTGCATGGTTCCTTCGACCATAACCTTGTGGATATGATTTAGGGTTTGTAAATTACTTACGGGGTCATCTTCTACAAAAACCAGATCAGCAAAATGGCGTGATCTGAAGGAACCGCATTCTACGTAGGGTTTTAAGGTCGCCGCACCAGTTTGTGTAGCGGCGCGCAAGGCATCAACCGCGCTTAATCCTGCTTGATTAAGCTCAATGCATTCTCGTGCTACATCGCCCGCTAAGAAAGCGGTATTGGTGCCACAGATAATTTCAACACCGGCTTGATGCGCTGAAACAAGTAATTCAGGCGAAATGCGCTGGCTACTGACCATGTTGATAACACCAGCAGAAAATCCTGCCTCGGGACCTTTTTCGCTAATCGTGGCACCTAATGCCAGATTCGGTGCGAGTGCAATTTCTTTTTCTGCCAGTAAACTGAGATGTTGTTCTTGCAAGCCGAATGCACAACCAATTGAGCGCACCCCGGCTTGAATACAATTTTCAATCGCGGTGGTAGAGATCGCCTGTGCATGCACGAAACATCCTGCTTGCTTTGCCTGTGCCACCATTTCAGACAATTCATCGAGCGAAAACGCTAGACGATGACGACTTGTTTCACGCGGATCAGCATGAAATTCAAGCGGGACATCAGCATAAACAACAATGCGTTCCGCACCATTTTTAATCAACTCGCGCACTGTGCGTCGTGCATCATCAGCACCACTAACCGCCCGCACACCATATAAATGATGAAAATTCGCGGCTCCGGCAGGGACAAGTGGCGTAAGCGCGGGGTAAATACGCGTTCCGTGCAATCGCCCTTCAGCAATACTGCGTGTTAGGTCATTATCGATGTTTTCTGTCGCACCCATGCTTGCGGCGCGTGTTATGCCAGATTTAAGCCATGTTTTTGTGGCTTGTATCGCCTGCCAGGCACTTTCGCCGTAACTATCGGGACGAGATCCATCTTCACCGACAATCAATCCCGGTAAAAAGGCGGTATCGATAAGCCCGGGCAAGCAATAAGTATCGGAACAATCAATTATGTTTATATCGTCCGATAAATTTGCGCGATTTTCAAAGCCGATAATACGTCCAGCTTCGATCACCAATGCGTCGTTTTTATGATAATTGACACCGTCTGCTGTGATGTCGATAAACCCAGCCGAAACAATCGCTGATCTACCCATGATGTCCACGCTTTCCCATGATGTCGGATTGTGCGGGATGTGCGACTATCTTGCCATCTTTAACAACGGATGTAATTTTGCGAATATTGTGAATGTCATCCAATGGATTTTCTGCAAGTAAAACCATATCTGCATATTTGCCTTTTTCGAGCGTGCCTACTTTTTCGCCAGCCATACCAAGCGCTTGTGCGGCATTACGCGTTGCGGCAATCAAGGCTTGCATCGGGCTAATTTCAACCGCATCGACCAGCAACTCGACTTCATCATAAAAAACCATGCCGTTTATGATGCTATCTGTTCCGGTGGCGATACGCACCCCTGCATCGAAAGCGCGTCGTAACATACCAATTTGTTTGTCCCACGTTTTACGAGAAAATTCGCTGTACACGGCGGGCATATCCAGCGTATCGCCATTTTGTATCTGGTAGTGGGTTACGCTAAGTGTTGGCACAAGTGTCGCACCTGTATCCAGAAAGAGCGAGATACATTCATCATCAAGGTTCGTGCCGTGTTCAATCGTATCTACACCGCCTTTTAGCGCTAATTTGATGCCGAAGGTTGGCGCAACATGGGCGGCTACAGTGCGCCCAATCTTATGCGCTTCTTCACTAACAGCCGCGATTTCATCGACAGTCAATGAACTCCATCGCCCCGGGTCTGGTGCATCATCCGGCAGAGATAAAATGCGGGTGAGGTAATCCGCGACATTGGCTTCGAGGAGGGTCGTGCAATACAATTTAAGGACATCCATACCCCGTTGAAAATGATTGCGTGCAAAACGTCGCGCCTCATCAACCCCGTTGATCTCCTCTTTCATAAAGTCCCACGGTGTTCGCCTGCCACCAACCATTGTCATCATACGCCCCGCACAGACCATTCTTGGACTGACGAGATCATGCTTTTCAACAACTTTGCGAACTTCCATGTCCATATCAAATGGCGTACCGACAAGTCGTGCGGTTGTCACACCTTGGTTCAGCCATTCCTCGGCATTATCCACGCCAGCGGCTAGCATCGCGACTTTGTTAGGATGGGTTGCACTTTGTTGGAAGCCCGCTTCATGGATGTAACAAAAGTGCGTGTGGGTATCAATAAAACCAGGCACTACGACCCCATCCGTGAGGTCTACAGTCTCCGCTTCAATACCTTCAAATTGCGTGCTCGGTCCCATATCAACGATGATTCCATCGTCAACGAGGAGCGACCACTTAGAATGTGATGACTCACCAGTGCAGTCAATTAAGGTTGAGGTATTAATCAGTGTCTGCATATGATTTTTCGTTTGTCCAATTCGGCAAATGAAAGTGATTAGTGTTTACTATGCTCAAGTTGCTAAGGGCGTTTGCACAATCCAGAGTTCAAGCAGTGGTTCCAACCGCTCGATATAGGCTTCTTCACTAAATACTTCTGGCTCAAGCCTGGAGTGGATGAGTAAACCATCTACTAATGCCAGGATTCCCACTGCGATAACTTCCGGGTCGGCGGTAACATTTCCTTCGCGATATTCAATTGACTGTGTGACCATTTCGGCGATAAGTCCGCGCCATTGCTGGTGTAATTCAGCGATCAACGTACCAATACGCTCATGTTCAGGTCGCATTCCAGCCATCATCACATGTAAAGAAAATTGTTGTTGGGCTGGGTCTGGAAAGCCCATAATCATGCTAAAGGATGTTTTGATCCAACTCGCTATAGAAATTGGCTCTTTTTGACGTTTCTTGAATAATTCTATATTGTTTGATGCGCGCTGTTGGATAATCTCTAAGACAAAATCTTCTTTTGATCCAAAGTGATAATATAGTGCGCCTTTGGTGACATCAGAATACGCTGTAATATCGCTAATACTTGCCCCGTCGTAGCCTTTCTCAGCAATCAATTGAATCCCTGCTTCAATAAGCCGTTGCCGTATTTGCTGATCTTGTTTTGGGGCTAAACTCTTTTTACCCATCATTAAATTTCTCTTTTTTGTGAATAACGATGTGTAATTATCGCATTTACTCGCAAACATTCAAATCGCTAACATACTATCCGGTCAGTATGTTGAAGAGAATTATAGCCAATGGTTGATGGTTTAGGCAAATTTTCGTGGATGAGTGAGTATCTCAAAAGGTGTGACGCGCACCTTCAGGGGATCTCCATCACATATATTTGCTTAAGCCACTGGTTCGCTTTTAATGGGTGAGCATTTCCCTGTACAATCGGCGATCAATGACCGTGACAACTCAATAAATTCAGCGTAATTTGACTATTTGCTGGTACACTTATCTCAGTATGTATCGGTTAAGTAAAGGCATCATCCATGAACTTAGAAGTCATCACTCGCACACCAAATACAACAACCCCAAAACCCCCACTTTTATTTGTTCATGGGATCGTTCACGGTGCATGGTGCTGGGACGAGCACTTCTTGCCGTACTTCGCTCAGCATGGCTATCATACCAGCGCACTAAGCCTGCGAAATCATGGTAGGAGTGAGAAGGTGTCTAACTGGCGCTGGCTTCGCATAAAAGACTATGTCAATGATGTTGCACAGGTCGCGACAAAAATTGAAGCTGAATACGGTCAATCTCCCATTGTCATTGGACATTCAATGGGTGGGTTGATCGTCCAGAAGTATCTTGAAAAGCATGATGCTCCTGCGGCGATACTGGTTGCATCTTGCCCGGCGCATGGGGTATGGCAAACGATGTTTCGTACGATCATCAACCATCCTATGGCATTCTTGCAGGTCAACCTCAAGCTCAATTTAAAAATGGTGGCAAACACAACACAACGGGCGCACTGGGCATTCTTTTCTGCCTCTATGCCACAGACACAAGTACAACAATATACGGAACGCTTTAATGATGAGTCTTATCTTGTGTTTCTGGATATGTTGCTTTTCGCCTTGCCACGTGTGAAGAAGATCAACACGCCAATGCTGGTGGTTGCAGGAGCAACAGATACACTTTTTAGCGTTGAGGAAGAACGACGTACTGCATTAACCTATGGCGCACAGTTTCATAATTTTGACGATGTCGCGCATGACATGATGTTAGAAGACAATTGGGAATCTGTTGCAGAAAGTATGCTCAATTGGCTGGATAACGTATCATCAAAAGTCCCGGCTGATAAATGATTCGCGATTGTGATGTCACCAGAAATCTAACATCTACCCGATGAGTTCATCAGTGAGCAGGTAATCTTCCATGAAATGATCCGCTTATTTAACTGAAGATATTGGCGAAAACTCCCAATACATTCACCGTATTGGGAGCAGATAAGTATCGAAACACTCCGATTACATTATCAAAATTTACGTTCTAGGCGCAATAATCCCAACTGGATTGTAGCTGTGGTCAGGAAAAACCCTGCTCAGATCGGTACCGAGGGTACGGTTACTGAGAATTTCGCTCAACACATCACGGTAATCTGTCGTAATCGCTAGATCGCCGTCCGATAAGAAGTTGCTGTTCAAACCGGGCCAAACTGCATGGACTGATTCACCTGTGACGTGTTCGCTCATCACATACATCACCCCCCCATGTCCATGATCGGTACCACCGGCACCATTTTCCTGCACCCGCCGTCCAAATTCAGACATCACAATGACCGTTACTTGCCCCATATAATCCAGCAAATCATCATGAAATGCCCGCAAATTATTGGCAAATTCAGTCACAAGACCCGGGAAAGCCCCAACGCCTTCATGCACTGTAATCCCCTGTGTGATGTGCGTATCAAAGTTCCCCAAATCAACACAAGCAACCTCTAAACCAACATCAGCTTTGATCAACGCGGCAGTTTGTTTTAACGCACGTCCATAATCCGTTTCCATATAGGTCGCGTTATTGGCGGGTTGATACTGATCGACATTGATGCGCTCAACGGTCTGTAAGGTGTCCAATGTTGCCTGCGCCGCCATATCCAACGGATTATCTGCATTTTGATAAAGCGATGCTAAGGATGCCATCAACTGATTGGTTTGTGTATCATCGCCGTTGAGATGATAGTCTGTGATTGAGCGAAAAGCGTTCGCTGAGGTATAACCGCGCAAGCTGGTCTGTAAGCTGTCATCCCAGCCAATTGCACGCAAGGGTGAATCCTGTGGTGATGACGTAGCGGATAGGTGCCTGCCTAACCAGCCAGAACTTGCACCTTCTTCACCATCTGTACCACGCTCAAGCAAGTCCATCGCCTCAAAGTGACTGCGGGACACATTGGGTGCGCCCACGGCATGGATCGCCTTTAAATGTCCACCGGCGAATAATTCGTTCAGAGCACCCATATCAGGATTTAATCCGAAGAAATCATCGAGTGTCAGCACCTTCCCATTACTGTTGCTATCGGGACGCGGGATTGCCAGTTGTGTGCGTGCGCGATAATAATTGTCGTCAGCATAGGGGACAATCATATTAAGCGCGTCCGCTCCACCGCGTAAAAAGATACACACGACCACATCGCCTGCAACGCCATCCTGTGCAAACGCGAGGCGCGGTAACCATGGTTTCCATAAGGCTTGCAATGCTAGCGCTGTGCCTGCTCCGGCACTTGCTTTAAGAAAATTACGTCTTGATAAGGATGTCATAAGTTGATCTCCGAATATTTATTGGTCGGGTTAAGCCGTATCATTAGCGCCACTGAAACGCGGGACTTGCGGCTAACAAGCCAAGTGTCGTGCGTAAGTTGTCATCGGCAACGTTCATGAAGTTGAGCAATTCTGTTTCGTCGGTTGCGTTTAAATCTTGCTTCAGGAAGAGTCGCCCGAAGAAGCGTATGATGCTCCGGGTTTCAGTCGATCCAGCATTATTTTGCAAGTCATCCAAATTGATCCCAACACCCGGCAAATTATCGGTGAAGGCATCTAAGCATAAATTCCAACGATCTAGCATATTGCCTGTCCATTCAACCGCTGTATCGGGATAACCGTCCGGCGTTGCCCACCCAAAAGGACGATGTCCCATGTTCTCAAGGCGATTGATTAAACCGCGATTCCCACTATAGCTGGCGTTTGTAACGCGCAATAATGATGTGACCAGCTCAAATGGACGCTTAAGTTTAAGTGGTGCGCTGTCAAATTCAGGGTGTGTCAGTATGGTACGGACAATTTCACGGATGTTGCCCTGTGTTGTCGTCCACGTTTGTACACAGGCAGAAACAATAGATTCTGGCGGATCATCGGCTATGAAACGGCGCACCAATTTGCGACTTATATAATTCGCTGTGTTCGGGTGGTTGATTAAAATTTCCAGCACGCGCTCACCTTCTGCCATTGGATCATCACTGCGAATAATCTCGCCCAGCACATATTTCTCTCCGGTAGCATGAGCCTCAGGGATGAATGTAAATTCACCACGACTGTTGACTGTCCAACCTGTAAAACACTTTGCGACTTCGGGAATATCAGCCTCTGTATACCCATTATCTACACCCAGCGTGTGCAATTCCATGATCTCGCGGGCGTAATTTTCGTTGAGCGTGTCCGCAGTATTACGAACGTTATCCAGATAGATAAGCATAGCTGGGCTTTGCGCCGATGCACGGAGCAAGTCTCCAAAAGACCCTAGTGCATGTGGACGAATTACCTGACGATCATCGATGGTTTTTAGTACGGCTGTGTTCTCTTTGTAATGATGAATGCTGAAATGATCTGACCAGAAATTGACCATCACTTCATACAGTTGTTGTTCGGAATAAATCGCCCGTACTAGTGTCGCGACTGCCAGCTCATCACGGACATACTGCCGATTAGTCTCGCCGAAAAACCCCAGTAAATCACGCGGGTACATATTCAGCGTGTCGTAACGGCGCAAGCGCAGATCAACACTGGTCGTATCAATCGATTCATAATCCAATTGGCGATCAATCCATGCCTCGCGCCCCTGTGCGCTGACTGCTTCGATTTGCCCCGGACGCGGTCCAAAGGTCGCGCGATTAAGCAAATGGGCGATAGGATGTCGACTTGTACCTGAAGGCGGCTGTAGGGCATCTGGCAGACCGGGTTGCGTTTGTTGATCGATAACTGCACTACACCCTGCAGTTGCCAGCGCCGTCAACATCCCCTGTAGAAATGTCCGTCGCGAAACATTGCTCATGAAGAATCTCCTACAGCATCAACTACGCCATCATGCGGGTCTGTCGAATCATAAACTGATTCGCGACGGGCGATAATTGTTGCACCTATGCCAATTGCCATGCTAATGGGAAGAATGACCAACCATCCAACGAACGGAAAGACAATCGTAAAGGATAAAACGAAGGTGCCGATAAAAACTTCTGCCATCACGGATGATTCACGATGAGCAAAATACCCTAACCGTGCGCCTAACATTCTGGCAACTGCCGCCAGCCCGATAAACAACCATGTGAGTAAAAACAGCCACAGCACTGTACCGAATAGCTGGAAAATACTGCCTGCGGATACTAGCAGTGATGCCGGAAATCCGACGACGATCATCGCAATGATGCCCACGACTAAAGGCAACATGATGCCATCATGCAGGCGTTGGGCGGCAGAAAAGGTCGTGCGAGTGAACATGAGATTGAGAAAGATTAAAAGTGCGGGCAATGCCACCATCAACCCCGCCAGACATCCAGTAAACATAATTGCGTCGCCAATTGCCATAGGTGTATTGCCTCCATCTATAAGTGCGTTTTATGAGAAATATCAATCTATAGAACGATCATAAGATAACTATAGATCTGTGCGAAGTGGGGTAACTCAGGTTTGTGGATGACAGGGATCATGACTTGATGTGAGTTCTGTCACCATGTGTATATTTAGTGATGGTAGTTAATCGCTCGGGGTGATGAGTCCATAACGCCATGCGAGAGCGGTGGCTTGTGCGCGATCTGTCACACCTAATTTCGCGAGAATACTACTGACATGATTACGCACCGTACCTTCTGCCAGAAACAGACGATCTGCAATCGCGGCATTCGTCATTCCATTGGCAAGTAAGCGAAGCACCGACAATTCGCGTTCACTCAGAGTATCCACAAATTCCGCGTTTGCTGGTGTGCCATCCTTAATGAAGGTAAATAATTTCTGAGCAACGGCTGGATCAATATGCGTTTTTCCGGCAATCGTCCCTTCGAT
>DAOTXB010000264.1:0-18096 GCA_034435575.1 Anaerolineae bacterium | reverse complement strand
GCAATTTGTAAGGCAATATCATGGGGATTTAACCGTCGTCCAAAAAGATTGGTAAACGTCCCCTCAATGAAATGCTCAAGTTGTGATTCTAACTTCGCGATATGCTGTTTTTTCATACACTAAAGTATAGCTTAAGTTCGAAAACAGTAACACTCATGATGAAAATCGTAGGGGGAACGTTGTGAAATGAAATAGGTAAGACGACTATATAGTAGTGTCGTCCTACCTACAATTTCACGTAGAATTCGTCTATTTAGCGTGAACGATAAACGAATGGTGGATCACCGGGAACATTTGATGTCCAGATGGGGTCAATCTCAAAGTCAGTGTCTTCAGATTGGCGTAGTTCTTGTACCCAGTCCTCAAAGCGTGTTGCGCGTTCATTCTCAATTTGCGCTTCAGTCAGTTCACGATCTTCTCGAGCGCGAACTTGAATGACATGGAAACCAAAGTCAGTCTCAATCGGTTCAGTAATCTCACCAATGGTTGCTTCTCTTACGGCTGTCTCGAACTCATCAACATAATTGAGCGCAGGGGACCAACCGAGTTCACCACCGTTTGCACCAGATCCAGTATCCTGTGATACTGTTTGCGCCAATGCCGCGAAGGACTCACCATTATTGAGTGCCGCAATGACATCAAGTGCCTCTTCTTCGGTCTGAACAAGAATGTGACGTGCATTTACAAAGTCATCCATATCACCGACTTCAGTGACTTCAGTCGAAAGCGCACGACGTATAGCACGCGATTCAAAGTACCTATTGATGTCGTCGTTACTCATACCGGTGGCAGAGCGTATCTGGCTGAAAAGATCATCAGCACGATCTTCGATATTTTCAATCTGTTCCTCAACAGTGCGTGTTTGTGTTGGTGCAATAGTCGGGAAGGGTGTTAAGGAAGCTGTTGCGGTAATTGCTGGTGTCGGTGTGATTGACGGCTCAGATGTTGGTGTTGGCGATACAAATGGGGTAGGGGTCAATGTTGCAGTTTCTTCAGCGGTAGCTTCTGGACCCGGTGTGCTTTCAGCTTCTTCAGCATTTGTGATTACCAGTTCGCGATCAAATCCGAATAGTTCGTCAATTTCGCGCTGAACATCTTCTTCGCTGACAGTAATGCCAAGTTCTTCTGCTTCTGCACGGATCAATGCATCATTGATCATATCATCTAGCACGCGTAAGCCAATTTGATCTGGAACATTCAATTCATTCCAAATCGTGTTTGCCGCAGGATTGTTCTGTAGTAATTGATTAAATGCTTCGTTTGGATCAGTGGTAAAGCCAAAATCCAAAAAGTCGTTGATACCATCGTTCAAACGTTGGATGCTAATGACGCGTTCTAGGCGCACCCGTTCTTCAAATTCTGAAACAGAAATACCGTCTCCATTGACTGTTGCGACGGTTCTACTTGGATTAATGACTTGATCTACAACAAAGGCAATTGCAAGGATAATAAATACTAAACCGATAGCCACGGCAACGCCGAGAATAACCAGTCTTTGAATCTCCGCCTCGCGTTCTGCACGCGAACGATATTCTCGCTGTACACCCCTACGAGTCTGTGTGCCTTCGTCAGTGTTTTTTTGAGACTTATTGGTTTTTGGAAGACCTGTCGTTTGGCGTTTTCTTGCCATAAAGATTCTCTCCTAATCGCAAATCAGGGCATAGTCAGATAAAAAACTATGCCCTTCATGAAATGCTGATTAACTATATCCGTATATTAGTCAGTAGCCGCAACGAAGGGCAGTAATGCAAGGTGACGGGCACGCTTTATTTCACGCGCCAACTCACGCTGGCAACGGGAACAATTCCCTGTCTGGCGACGGGGTTTGATTTTCCCTGTCTCAGTGACATAACGGCGCAATGTATCAATATCTTTGTAGTCAAAACATTTGCCAGGTGGGCAATAACTGTTCTGACGACGACGACCACGACGGCGACGATTGTTTGTAGGACGTGCTCGTCGGGAACTATTACGATTGCTTGAGCCACTGCTCTTTTCGTTTTTTTTATCTTCGCTCACGAAATTAACTCCATGTGTTGCTTTATTCTTGTTGGACTAGAAAGCATAGTCGCCACTATCATCGTCATCGTGAAAGTCAAAATCTCCACTATGTTGCCGGCGTTCCCCTAAAAGGATCATCTCATTGGCAACAAGTTCAGTGCGGAAATGCTTTTTGCCGTGATCATCTTCCCAGCCGCGCGTTTGTAAGCGCCCTTCAACATAAACCTGTTGACTTTTGGTGAGATGCGTTTTGCAAATTTCTGCTAAGGTGCCCCATGCGACGACGTTAAACCATTCTGTTTCTTCACGGCGTTCGCCTTCTGCAGATGTCCACGTACGGCTGGTTGCTACACTGAAGCTTGTGACTGGTCGTCCGCTTGGTGTATAACGCATTTCTGGCTCTCGACCTACATGACCAATTACCATGACTTTATTCAGCCCACGTGCCATAATTTATTTCCTGAAGACTTTCGTATAATGACTATGTATGACGCTTATTGTTTTACTCAGGACGAACCAGTAAATAACGCAGGATAGATGATGACAACATCATATTGCGCTCTAGTTCATCAATGCTTGGCGGCGCGATTTCAGCCTCCATGATGACATAATAGCCATCACGCTGGCGGTCAATCTCGTAGGCGAGCTTACGACGACCCCAGCGGTCAATCTTAGTGACTGTCCCCTGATCGTCTTCTTCGATCCACTCTTTGATCTGGTTTACCGTATCATTCATGACCTCTTCATTCGGGTCAATGCGTACGACAACCGATAACTCATATGCACGTTTCATAGATGTTTTGGTTTCCCCTTTCCATGGAATTGCCCCACATCAATCACAAGCGTGTTGTGTGGAGCGGAAAGATATACATTAGTAAAAATTGACTCGCGTAGTCTAATGGAAGTCGTGTCGTTTGACAACAGTTGATTCGTTTTTGATCATATCGCTTTGTTCTTACTTTTGGTAAGCGCGAGGCGTGAACTTGCTAATGCCAGGGCTACTGTAAGCCAGAAAAGTGTGATTGGCGCTTGAAAATCGATCCTGAAAAAGTATAAATCTGCGACTGCGTTTGCTAGGGCTGTTACTAATGCGGCGTGATACCCGAGATGGATGGAGTCAAGCTCAGCATCTTTGCGCGCATATTGCCATGCAACAATGCCATATAAAAAGACGGCGCAAATTGTTGACAGGTAAATGGCTACCCCAACCAATCCGATTTGATTTGCCATGATGAGATACATGCTGGCTACATCAGTATAAATATCAATGTCAGGAGTACCAGTAAAGCCGACCCCAAAGATAGGGTATCTTTCTATCAGGCGTAAAGAGTCCGTATATTCGCCAATACGCATTTGTGTTGCGAGGTCAGCCCCCGTAAAGGCATCCACGAAACGTTCAATATATGCTTGTGTTTGTGGCAAAAATAGGACGATGACTGCACCAGCAAGCATCAAGGGTATAAATCGACGATAGCGAACCACGCCAATTACTCCCATTCCGATGAGCATTGCAAGCATAGATGCGCGTGAAAAACTCAGAAAAAGGCTTAATACTACGATGCCGAGAACACAAAATGTTAGCCAACGGTATCTTAGAACGGGTTTACGGGCGAATACTTGCGGCGCAATAAGCACAGCGGCAATGGCTAAAATACCACCAAGCGAATTAGGATCAATCCATGTCCCAATCGCTCTTTCGCCAAGTTCAGGGGTGCTTTCGATATAGCGCACGACACCGCCTACAGGATAACCTAATCTACCTAAACGATTGAGAATGTTTTCTGCGGTAATATCTGGCAAAACATAAAGCCCGAGAGCAATTAACGCTTGTGCGCCAACGCCAACCAATATGACTAGAACAAGTCTACGCAGTGTTTTTTCGTCACGTAATACATCGACAAGTACGAATACTAAACCAATGCTCAGTAGTGTTTGTGCAAATTGACGTATTGTAGTTACTGTGAACCATGAATGTCGAAGCCCTAGCGAAAAACTCATGATTAGCCACAGTAAGTATATTAGGAGCAGAGCGTGTACAGGCGTTAAACGTATATTGTGACGCTTGCCAGTCATCCATTGAATCAAGTAGATGACTAAGAAGGCACCTATTGCCGAGTCCAAAAGCGTGGGTGTAAAACCAAGATCAAATGGTAAGGTACCAAACGGAACAATAAACAAAACACCAATCACGGCATAAAAGGCGGCATTTAGATCCGTCAAAATATAAAGCCCGATGATGCTACCGAGAACAATGCCGATTGCCATAATAGGCTCAAGTGCGACTATGAGAATTGCAATGATGCCACCTGCAATGCCCAAACAAGCGCCAATCATAATGGCGTAGAGGCGTCTATCTAGTTGTAAAATGCGTTCAACATCAAGCGATAGCATTGTTCTTCTTCCTGAATATGTTGAAAACAGTGAATACACCAAATAACCCCATACCGCACCATGTTATTAGGCTGATGATAGCACCTAATTGATAACTAAAGGGCGCAAAGTAAACTTCGATAGTGTGTTCTCCGGCAGGGATTTCTAAAGCCGTTAGCGCACCATAGGCACGAATTAGATCTATCGATTCGCCATTGATTCTTGCTCGCCATCCCGGATAGTCTACATGAGCAAGTGATAATAAGGCGTTTTCAGGCGTGTTCGCCTCCAATATAAACCGTTCTGGCGCATATTCAGTCATCATAACCGTTCCACCTAACTCAGTGGTTGCAATTGTTGGTATTTCTAATGTGGGTGGGGACTCAAGAATTAGCGTTGTGCGTTCATCAAAATTTGGATCTGCAAGCACGGCGCGTGCAAATGCGTCGCTATCGATGACCTCATATTGGGTCATCAACTGTGCAAATGGTCGTGGATCGCTTATCTCATGTAGGTCAACGCGTTCGCCACGATACAGTTCTGTTCCAATATTTTCCGCTTCGATTTCCTGTAACTCGTCTACCCCGGAAAGCACATAACGGACTGCGAATAATTCCCATGCTACTTCCGAAGGTAACTCACGCTGGATTATGGCATGTGAACCATCTATAAATAATGGACTAATACCACGTATGTCATACACACCATATATAGACGCATAATTCCCGTATAGACCGAAGAAATTGCCGTCGGTGCGGAAAGGCGTGATTTCATCCGCTTGATCAGTCACAATTTCCTCTACTAGGGCAGGTGGGTCTAATACGTTGGGTTGGGCTGGCTCAAAGTTGACATTATCGATTGTTACTGTGAATACCTCAAATGTTAATAACATGACAAGCAATGCACCCCAGATGTGACTATTCTTTATGGCATGCAATTGTGTTATCAATACAAAGGTCATTCCAACGATAACCGTAGAAAATACAATCGGTTGGATGACATGGTTGTATTGATCAGGTTCACCGAACCATGAGACCAACACAAAGACGGTGATTACAATGCAAAGACCTAAAATACTTGCAATTAGTCGACGAAAATCACGTAATATGATCTTATCAATAGCTTTGGATATCAGTATAGATAATCCATGACCAGCAAGTATGGTTAATGCGATAACAACGATGAATGCAAAACGTTCTTGTCCCCTGAATAAACTTGCACCCGGCATAAAATTATAGATCATATGATAAAGAGCAGTATTTGCTCCAAAACTGAGAACCAATCCGATACTTGCTAATCCAATCCAGAAAATATAGTCACGCGTTTTCCCTAGAACAGCAATGATTGCTAAGATGAAGCCGGCAACACTGATATATAAAGGTGAATATATGCTGACCACACTTGGAAAGAGGAACTGGATAATGTCTTGTAGTGGGAAACCATTTCCTTTGTCGTCAAAGTTCAAGCCATCGCGCATAGATAGCCCGCTATATTCCATAGCCGGAACGAATTGTACAGCAACGACTCCAAAGGTAATTGCTCCAAAGAGAATTATGCCCATAGCAAACTTTTGCCAGCTATATTTTTGCTGGTAAACACGGTAGGCGAAGTAAGCAATGACAATACAGGTTGAAAACCAACTTGTTTGAGGATGACCAGCCATCCAAGATAAGCCAAGCCCTAAGCCCGTCACCACAAGCCATTTCCAGTGTAACGTGTTTGATCGTGTAGCCTCGACGATTCCGACAAGCGCTAATGGTAACCAGATTGCCGCTTCTAATAAGGCAAGTTGAAGCGGGGCATAGCCTGTGATAAAGCCCCCATAACCAGCGATGATTGCAGAAGCAAAACTACCCAAGACACTACCTGCCTGCTTGTTGGTAAGGCGGCGTACAAGCAAATACATGAGAGCTGTGAATAATAGTACGTGGAAGGTCATTTCCAGTTGAAGTGTATTATAGTTCCATCCACCAGTGAGGTTACTAAGACCGATTGTGATTAGGCGCGGTGGATAAAACACTGCGGCTTGAGTATCGGCGATAAATGGTAATCCTGCATTATTGTGGGGGTTCCATAATGGTATTTCACCATTGCTGATTCGTTCATATTGGTAAGCACCGAAAGCGACAAACTGCCCCGAAAAATCACCCTGAATAAGCATTGTGCGATCATCGGCAACAGGTGTAAACAATCGCCAGAAAAATAACCACCACAGCAAAGTTAGGAGTACAAGGGCGATGACATCTGGTGACCTTAGGGTGCGACTAATCCGTGTCAAATTTTTTCTCCAAGTACATGGTTGAAAAAGCTGATGTGATTTTCTGCAATGTTACGCCATTCAAAATGTGTGGAGAGTGCTTTTGCGCCTTTACGGAGGTGCTCGCGAAGTTCACGATCACGATATAGTCGTAAGATTTCCTGAGATATGTGTATATATGGCGGACAATTTTCATCTAGGACTTGCATAGGAGCTAGGAGCATATTCTCGCCATTCACAAAAAGTGGAATATATACGTTTGGTTCCGTGGTAATAATTGCCGTACTGTGGTGAATTGCCGCCATTAAACTCCCACGTCGATAAGATGCGCCATCTCGGAAAGGCAGGGCAACAGCATCACTCGCCGTAAGATATGCGCTGACCTGCTTTTCGTCAACATAGCCCGTCCAATGTATATGATCAGTTAACGCATACTTTTCGATCAAATGATCAATGTCTTGTGCGTATTGAATATTTGAAGGATCACTATCTCCTGTTCGTCCCCCAATCATGATGATCTTTATGGGATAGTTGTAGTAATCTCGAATAATTGCCACATCCTCTAAAAGTATCTCTACCCCTTTTGTACGGTTCATAAATCCGAAGAAGGCGATCAAAAAATCGTCTGTTGCTACACCAGCTTTATTCCGCCATGCTTCGCGATCATAACCATCAGGTAAATTAGTTTCGATATTGCTGCCAATCGGGATGAGGGTTCGTGTATTAATGTCACCTAACGTCATCAAGTCTTCTTGATTAGTCATAATGATCGCATCAGTTGAACGCGCGAGATGTCGCATGATCCAATGACGTATTTGACCTGCTTTTGGGAATAAATAGGGCACTAGAAGATCATGGAATGTGACGATGAGTGGGATCTTGCCAAGCAGGTGTGGTAGAAAATGAATCCAAGCTGACATATTGTAGGCGGCTGTTTCAAATTGTAGACATACAACATCAAGTGCGTTTCTACTTGCCCACTGGCGAATTTTAAACAACGTTAGGAGATTCCATGAGGTAACGACAGCATCAAGGCTAATGTTATGAGTGTTCTCTATTGAACCTTCTGGCGCGATAATATTGACGTGATGTCCAAGTTCCAAGAGATTTCTCGCTAATATTTGAGTGTATGCGCCTACACCACCTTGCATAGGCGGATACTCTCCGGTAATAATTCCGATTCGCATCAACTTACCCTTAAGCCAGAGCGAACGACCTGCCAGTAGGTGCGAATCCGTTCATTTCGCATTTGTCGTTTACTACCCAATGCACTTTTGGCTGATTCAATCAGAATTTGACATAGGTAACTGCTCAGAAGAAATATTCGCAGAACTGTTGCAACAAAGTTTCCATGATATTTAAAGAAATAGCGCAACTTACTTTGTTGGAATAAGATGTGTTTGCGTGCGCCACTTTGTTCACTACTTTTACCACCATGATGAAAGATGTGGGCTTCACCAAAATATACTACGCGCCATCCCGCATCTTTTGCGCGTTTGCACCAATCAAGTTCTTCAGAATACATAACAAATTCTGTATCTAGCCCGCCGATGTCTTGATAAAGCTGTCTACGTGCCAATAAGGCAGAACCTTGCACCCAATCCACATCATAAACGCCATCATCAGGTTTGTCCGCTACATAAAATCTGTCGAGAATTGATTCTGGTCCCCAGTTCTGTAGCCAGGTGCTCTCAAAAAAACCTGTAGCAATTGTAGGAAATCGCCTGCGGGATGATTGTGTTGTGCCATCGGTGTTTAATGTATGAGGTCCAATAATGCCAACGTTCTGGTGTTTTTCAATATAATCGACCATACGACTAAGCGCATCACCGATAATTTCGGTATCTGGATTTAATAGCATAAGAAAACGTCCAACTGCTTGTTCAAATCCGATGTTATTACCTTTAGTAAAGCCAACATTCTCAGATTGTGCAATAAGTTTAACGTAGGGGAATTCGCTAGCTACCATCGTAGTTGTAGTATCTTGGCTCAAGGAGTCAACAACAATAATTTCTGTGCGGATATATCCAGAATCACTATTAGATAGTTTGAGGGCATGATCATTGCTTATACTGTTTAGGCACGCACGCAAAAGGTCTACAACGTTCCAGCTTACTATGATTATAGATAGGTCAACCGATGGCGTGTCTGACACGATGAGTTTCCGTGTTTGTGAACATCAATCCGCAATTTTACCAGTAGATCAAGGTTTTGAAACCTCTATCTCGTTTCCATAGCGTAACTTAAGGCTTAATCAGGCAACTCAAACAGTCGCATGGCATTATTTGTGGTTATTTTCCCCATTTCTTCTGGTGATATACGTCGAAGAGATGCTAATCGCTCAACAATGAGTGGAATATATGCTGGCTCATTTCGCTTGCCTCGATGCGGTGTTGGGGTTAAAAACGGACCGTCAGTTTCTACGAGCATGCGTTCAATGGGCACTTTAGCGACGATGCGACGTAGTTCGTCAGCATTCTTGAACGTTACAGGACCTGTAAACCCTAGATAAAAGCCCGCCTCTATTGCCCGCTCTGCAATTTGCTCGGGCGCTGAAAAGGAATGCAATACGCCGGGACGTTTGCGTAGCTTGTCTGGTAGATTTATTATCCATGTCTCTAAAATTTTCATGACATCATCGCTAGCATCACGATTGTGAACAATCACAGGTAATTCCAGTTGTGTTGCAAGTTCTAGCTGTGCTTCAAAAGCACGTTTCTGTATGTCTTTTGGGCTTTTGTCCCAATAGTAATCCAAACCGATCTCACCAATTGCAATTACTTTATGATGTGTGCTCAATTGTTCAAGAGTTTGGAGGTCATCAGTGTTAAATTGAGCTGTGCTGGTGGGGTGTATTCCTACACTTGCAAGTACACCATCATATTGATCCGCCAGTAAGATAGCTTGTTTGCTTGTTTTTATATCGACCCCTGGATTGATTATCTTGAGAACGTTGGCAATTTGAGCGCGTTCAATAACTTGCTTACGATCTTCGTCATAACGGTCAAAGTTAATATGGCAGTGTGTATCTATCAGCATAAGTTATGTAACAGTCTTTTTGAGAACAAAAGTATATGCATTGATTGCATCAGGCGAATCTCTCCCGATAGAAATCAAGAATTTCAGTGACAGTTTGTTCAATTGGGATTTCTGGTTGCCATCCTATTGCTTGGCGTAAACGTGAACAATCCCCAACAAGAATAGGGCTAGGTGATGGTCTAAAAAGTTCTGGGTCTGTTTCTACGATAATGTCAGTTCGCGTGCTTTGTGCAATAAGTAAATCCAAAATATGTTGAATAGAATGTGCTTTACCGCTAGCAAGATTGTATTCATTACTGGTTTCATCACTATCTAGTAATAGATGGTATGCACGGACTACATCACGCACATCCGTGAAGTCTCGCTGGGCGCTTAGGTCACCAACTTTGATAATACGGTCCTGTAAACCAGCTTCTATTTGTGCAATTTGTTTGGCAAATGCTGGAATTACGAAATTATCATTCTGTCCAGGTCCGGTGTGATTGAACTGCCGTATTGTAACAATATGCCATTTGTAGGTGTGACGATATTGATAGGCAAGTAAATCTTGGGTTATTTTGCTGACTGCATATGGACTTAATGGGCGGAGTGGTGAGTTTTCAGTAATGGGTAATTCTTCTGGTGATACATTGCCATAAATATCTGCTGAACTTGTAACCAGAATTTTGGGCTTCAGATTATTTGCCCTGCAGGCTTCAAAAACATTTAATTGTGCTTGGGTATTATTACGTATTGTATTCCATGGTTTCGTAAAGGAAATTGGTACAAATGATTGTGCGGCAAGATGAAAAATACGGTCTGGTTGAACATCGCGGATTAGCTGGTAAACCATTTTTTCATCGGCTAAGTCGATACGATGAGATGTTGCATATTCTAGGCTACTATCACTAGATTCTTCTTTGAACACCGTGCCATGTATATCATGATTTGGAGTGTGCTGAAACAAAAACTGTGCTAACTTTTTGCCAGTAAATCCACCCATTCCTGTGATGAGAATACGCAATGTTTCCGCCTACAATCATTGTGCTTGTAAATAAAACATTAATTATAGGCGGACTTTACAGGCGTGACCACCGTTAAGGTGTGCCATATGCAAGTAAAAAGCCTTTTACATTGCGGGAGAAGCGATCCTGATAAACGACCATTTCATAAATAGTTTGCGATTGAAGCGCTAATTCACCGAAAATTCCTGCAACGGTATTCGGACCGGGATCAATGATATAAATATCGTAAACTCCCGGTGGTAATGTTGATTGTGGTGATGCCATTTCTGGTTCTGTGATACTGGATACTCTATTGATACCTGCGGGTACGGCAGGACGTAAACCTTCCGAGTCAAGGTCTGTGGTGGCTTCTGCCTGCGGTGCACGAATTTCTGGTGAGGACGATGCCCCAAGTTGAAAGTCTTCGTTGCTGTCGTAACTAAGATTAATGAGGCGAATGCTGGCAGAATTAGCGTTATTAAAAATTACGCGATTATCAGGGATCACAATGATACGATAGCCGTCAATCTGGTACCCATACACTATGATTGTATAATTGGTTGAAAGCTGGAATTCAAAAGCTATTGAAGCGAGTTCTGCATTTGACTGAGAGTTTTGTATGATAACTGTTTGATTACCAGAGGGCGCAATCGTATAATCTGTTCCTGATCCATAGCCTAATGTGTTGGCTACACTGATCGTGTCAAGGAAAATATTTACAGTTGGGGCTTCGTCGATTGCATTGACAAATCGCATTCGTGTTGGGTTTGTTGGGGTAGGGGTAAGTTCCTCATCTGAGGGCACATCCACTGTATCTACCAAAACTTCTACATTCTCACTAAAGATAAGTGGGGTATCATTGTCCTGACCAGTGAGTATATAAAGGTAACTACGCCCAGATTCTAGTTGTACATCCTCTACAACTTCGACCAGATCATTATCATCATCATCCTGTGTGACCGATCTTACGCTCCACAAGAATGTATATGTTGCAACTTCCAATTCTGCTGATGGGCTAACTTGACCATAACCTAAAAGTTCTGGTACGCCGGGTACTGTACCACCCTGTAAACTGATATTGACATTATCGTATTCTGCTAATGGATTTAGGAATGCGATTCGTGTTAAGTCAGGGCGAATGGCGCTTAGATCATCAGTAATAAACAGAACATTTATATTTTCTGTTGAGCCGACAATTACTAAGGACATTGCTTGGTCTGTCCGTAGATTAACTTGCTGGCTAAAAATCGGATCGTCTTCTGCTGAAGTTCCGCTTGCGAATACTTCAAGCTGTCCAGATAGCGCCGGAAATGGTTGCCGCTCGGTACTACGTGTAAAGCCTAGCTCTGTCGCGATTGGCTGACCGTTCAAGTAAACATCAACGATATTCACTTCTGGTGCGGCGTGAATAGCACGAATTTGTGTGATGCCTTCTACCTGTCTATCAAATATGATGATGTCTGGCGCATCTGGCGTTCCCGTTATGATCATGATGATACTTTGTCTTGATCGCAAATTGGTAGGATAATCTACGACACTTTGCCCATTGCTGGAAACGGATATAGTTGTTGGTGTACTTGGTAAAATGTTGCCGAAGGATATTGCACCATAATCTAATGAATCCGTAAGTGTTTCTGTACCAGATGCGAAACTCAATGTCGGACCACTTTGTATTGCATGAACAAATGTAATGCGTGATTGTTGAGTATTCAGTGGTGCCGTTGGCTCATCGTAGATACTCAGTTGAGGGTTGTCTATTGTTCCAGAAATCATAAATATTTGATTTGAACGCCCTGCGATGCTAATGGCTTGTTGAATGAGTGTTGGCGTGTCTTGTGTACTAATTGTTAGCATATACTCGCCGGCTTCAATACTTGCTGGAGATGTAGCTAGTGGATACGGCAAAATCGAGGCAACCTGTAGTCCTTGAATATCTATAGAAATCGCCGGAATGGTTGGTGATGCATGCACGATACGTATAAACGCTTGATCAGCCTGATCTTCCGCATTAATGCGCGGTACGGGTAATTGGGTTGGACGTGGAGTTGATGTATTAAGTGGTGCCTCAGTTGGTGTAATCGTTGGTGGAACTGATGTGAGTGTTGGAACACGCGTTGGTGGAACAGGTGCTGTTTCTGCCTCACAAGCAGAAATTACAAGGATTACCATAAAGACTAAGAAATATGCTGTGTGTCGCCAGATGTGCATCCAAATACCCTCTGAATAAGCAAAATATCATCATAGCTTGAATATAACACGAAGTCCCGCAATAGATACATTGACGGGACTTCTTACCTATAGGTTTATTCTGTTGATAACTTCGCTAGACTTCAAATGTTAGCCTGCGTTTTCCTCTTCGGTTTCGGTTGTATCTGTATCATCAGTTTCTATAACAGGTACATCTTCAATATCAACAAATGTTCCGTTAAAGGTCAGCAAAACAAATGGGCTTGCTACCCAACCAACCTGTCCTTCAAACGAGGCTTGGAGCCATTCGGAATCGGCTGTACGCCCTGTGACGATGACCCGTGATCCACTGGGGATTTGTGCAACAACCTCAGATTGTGCATCGGGTGATCGACGTAAGTTCAGATTTGCACCTGGATCTAACTGGACATCGGCAACAAATGCATCCTCAAGTGGATCAACGGTTGGTTGTGCTAACGGTGGTGCGCCTTCACTAATCTCCCCGATTGCGACAGTTTCATCTGCAGATGGGAAAAGATTACGTTCCTGCAATTCTTCAATCGTAATGCTTTCACCATTAAGTTGATAACTTAGGAAGGTCGTACTTACCCATCCTGTGATGTTACCACCTTCTGCAGGAGAAATACTGATAAATGTCCAGTTATCTGATTCGCCCGCTCCGACAAAATCTGCGACTGTACCATTGGGAATGCGTGCGAGTACTTCACCAGAGGTTTCTGGTGTTCGGCGTACATTTAAGTTGGCATCCGGGTCTAGACCAAATACTTCAACCGTGACGCGGTCAACTTGAATCGGCGGTGGGGTCACATCAGTTGCAACTGCTTCACCGGGTTGATTACTGGGGACAAGCTCGAGGTCGGCGAGGCGTTGAATGTCACCATCCGGTGTGCGGATGTCGAGAAATAATGCGATTGTCCATGCCGTTATACTGCCACCATCCGATGTTGGATAAGTAAAGTTGACCCAGGTTTCTTCTGCCGGGAGATCTTCATCTTCATCGGTGAGAAGTGTTGCAGGATCAACGAATGCTTCCTGACCCTCTTCAATAATTTCTTCACCTGTCACGATGTCGATAGGCGCACCTTCGCGTCCGTTGATAATGACAGTGCTACCCGATGGTGCCAGACCAAGGGATAAGGCATCTGATGAAGGAAATTGACGTAGTTGTAAATTTACACCTGGATCAAGCAGGATACGGGCTGTAGGTAAATCTTCCTCAACTACAGGCGGTACCGTCGGTAATGGTGCTTGAGTGGGTTGAACCTGTGCTGTAGTGGTATCTTCGGTTGTGGTTGTCTCGGTGTCAGTTGATGTTGTATCTTCTGTTGTTGTCTCAGCCGCATCCGTGGTTGTAGAAGTATCAGTCGTTAGCATACTTTCATCTGCACCCGGAGCACTTCCGATACCCTGTGAAAGGTTTGTAGGTTCAAATATCAGGCTGGGGGGTGTGAACATTGTTGCATTCACCGCAAATACATTGTAGTAAATACCACCGTAGAATGTTTGATCATCAAGGTCGAACGTTGCTGATTGACCGTCAATTGTAAAGGTAACCGTTGGTGCTTGCGTCGTTGGATCTATGGTGACTGTCCCGCTTGACTCACCAAATGCCAGATCTTCACTGATGCTTGTTCCATCTGCTAATGTCACGGAAACCGAAGACTCGCCCGGGATTGTATTAATAACGCTTAAACCAGTCGTGCCAGCATCTATACCACTGATGTCATCGACGAAGACACTAACACTCAAGTCTTCTGCACTACCTACAGCGGCGACGGTAGCGGCAACTCCGGATTCTACGGTGAGATCGGTGGTCAGCAGGGAAGTATCTGTGCCTGCAACCCGTAGTTCTACGCTATATGTATTAGCAGGTAGGGCAATATGTGGTGTAGAAGTGCTGAAGGCTAATGCAGGAACAATAAGCGAACCATCAGCATAAATATCAACATCAGGCGCATCCGCAACAGCGTGCGAGATACGAACGAAACCGCTATCGGCATCGCCTGCAACAGGTGCGGCTAGTGTCAGAACTTCTGGTACTGTCGTGGTGCCATAAACAATCACCATATAGGATGTGCTGGTAGCAAATCCAAGCGGTGTTTCTGCAATTAGGGAAGTATCCCCGGCATCAATACCAAAGGCATACACGCCTGCAGGAACATCAAAGGTTCCAGCGATTTGACCATACTCTAAAGAGGGTCCTGCTTCGCCATTAGCGGTTACACTAACCGCCGGAGCGCCGTCAATTGCATGAATTAATGAGAATCGAGAAGATCCTACTGCAATTGTGGAAAGATTGTCTTCGAAGGCGCTAAAAGAAAGGTCTTGTGCGCTTGAGGCAATCAGAGTTAAGGGCGCTTCACCGATGGTAATGTCCTGTTGCCATAACACGGTAGATAGTCCGGGTGGGGTAACTGTTACCGAAAGTGTACCCGCCGGTACATCGATATATCCTGATGCTTCACCAAATTCAAGATTTGTAATTGTCAATTCACCGTTGGCGTAGATATCTACACCGCTGACATCAGGGATAGCGTGGACAAAACGAACTTCGCTACCGTTATCCTGCGCGAATGTTGTTATTGCGCTCATCAGTAATAGCGCAACAATGATTAGTACGCTGTAGATTGAGCGTTTTGAGATTGTATTCATGATTCACTCCCTCGTGCTTTACTTACAAACATGGGGCGGTGTAACAATTTCCTAGCCACCGCCCGTGTAGAATTATAGCTGTTTTATTGCTAATACATGTAGTATCTAGGTACCTTCTTCCCACTGGTTCAGATACTTGAATTGAGCATCAGTCAGCGTGTCAATGTTGACCCCCATTGCCTCCAGCTTGAGACGGGCAATTTCCTGATCTACATCGTGCGGAATAGTGTAAACATTTGGCTCCATGTCTTTTGAGTTACGAAGCATGAATTCTGCGCCGAGTGCTTGATTGGCAAAGCTCATATCCATCACGCTGGCTGGATGACCTTCTGCGGCGGCGAGGTTAATTAAGCGACCTTCACCGAGAATGTACAGCAATTTGCCACCTTTGAGCGTATATTCTTCAACAAATGGACGTACACGACGAGGTTCACCATTCGCCATTTCCTTTAGACCAGCCAAGTTAATCTCCACATTAAAGTGACCGGAGTTGGCTACCATCGCGCCATCCTTCATCATTTCGAAGTGATGTGTATCAAAGACATGCATGTTACCGGTTGCACTTACGAAAATGTCGCCAATTTGGGCGGCTTTTTCCATCGGCATAACGCGGAAACCGTCCATAACTGCTTCGAGTGCTTTTAATGGATCAATTTCTGTAACGATAACATTCGCACCCATACCATTTGCTCTACTGGCGATACCACGACTGCACCATCCATAACCGGCTACCACGATGGTTCGTCCAGCAAGTAGAATATTTGTTGCGCGCACAATACCATCAATAGTGCTTTGACCGGTGCCATAGCGATTATCAAATAAATGCTTGGTGTTGCTGTCATTGACCGCAATGACAGGGAAAGCCAGTGCGCCGTCATTTGCCATTGCACGAAGCCGAATGACACCTGTTGTCGTTTCTTCAGTACCGCCGATTATATCGTCAAGCAGTTCGCGGCGATCTTTATGAATCATACTTACAAGATCGGCACCATCATCCATGCTGACCTGTGGCTTATGATCTAGCGCGGCTTTGAGGTGATCGTAGTAAGTTGCGTTGTCTTCACCTTTGATGGCATAGACGGGGATTTCATCATGGGCAACTAGTGATGCGGCGACATCATCTTGCGTGGAAAGCGGGTTTGATGCACAAATGACAACATCTGCACCACCTGCTTGCAAGGTACGCATTAAATTTGCAGTTTCGGTTGTTACGTGTAAACAGGCGGACATCCGTACACCTGCGAGTGGTTTTTCTTTTTCGAATCGCTCGCGGATTGCACGCAACACAGGCATTTCTCGTTCTGCCCAATTGATACGATAGCGTCCGCCGGTTGCGAGATCAAGATCTTTTACGTCATGTTCTACTGTCATTGTCTCTCCTGAATTTAATGTTGGGTTTTTATAGCCGTATAAAATGTTTGGCAACCCGGCAAATGCGGGCATTTTAGCACAGGTAATACGTGTTGTCGCCTGTGTGTTAATAGCGTCAGGTAAACGTTGGCTAGATTACTACGTTCAGCAGATCACCATCATCGAAGTGATGACGAAAGCGTTGCACAAATTCCTCAATCGTATACTGATGCCCCTGTGTTCCAATCTGTTCTAGCACATAAGTTGCGCATAACGCACCGATTCTTCCAGCCAATTCGATGGGTAAGTTATGTGCTAAAGCAAAGATAAACCCTGCGCGGAATGCATCACCACCCCCCGTAGGGTCTTGTACTTGCTTGGCTGGAATCGCAGGTACTTCGATCAAATTGCCGTTTTCATAGATGTGTGAGCCACGTTCGCCTTGTGTAATCACCAAAATTTCAGTCATTTGGCGCAGATCATCTATGCTTTTACCCGTCTTTTCGCAAATAACACGAGCTTCATAAGCATTCACGAACATTGCGTATGCGCCTTGCATATCATGGCTGATTTCTTCACCACTTAGGCGTGCAACCTGCTGACTTGGATCATATATGAAACGAATTTTCCGGTTACGGCATTCTTCAGCGATGTTCGCCATTGCTTTAGGATCATTCGGGGAAACAACCACGAGATCGGGTGTTGCTTCCATGACATCTGCAAGTAAGTAATTCCTTGCCCGCCCCATTGCACCAGCATAAAATGTGGCAATCTGATTATTGTCGAGATCTGTGTTTACAAAAAATGAGGCTGTAAAAACATCTGATAACTCTGTGACGGTGCTGGTATCTACGCCTGCACTTTCCAACCATTGGCGGTAATCTTGAAAATCTCGCCCTGCAGTTCCCATTAATTTCGGGCGCATACCAAGCATTGCAAGCGTATAGCCAATGTTCGCGGCGACCCCTCCCCAATGCTTTGTCATTTCATCGACCAGAAAGCTCAGGCTAATCTGATGAAGATCTTCCGGGTGTAAATGATCTTTAAAATGACCGGGGAAAGTCATCAAGTAATCGTAGGCTATTGAACCGCTGACGACGATATCCATTTAACATACCTGCTTTTTTTAACGGAGCTATTTAGTTATAGTGAATAAGATGGAATAGAGTCGTCTTGAATCTATTCCATGTGATTTTAAACGAGATTTTAGCTTAAGTAAGGGTGAAAATTGGACGA
>DAOTXB010000263.1:0-1712 GCA_034435575.1 Anaerolineae bacterium | reverse complement strand
CGCATACGGCGTAGTTCTTTATACATCATATCGAGTGAGCGCTTCAGCGAGGTGGACATCGCCAGGTTAATTTGATGAGTGTTTACACTGCGCTGTGGATCGATGGTTTGGTGATCGTTGAATTGTCGTCCGGTGACATCTTGATAGTCGATCTGCAACTCTACTGGATCAGCTCCAAAGACATCATGCTGATTGCTGAATGTTGTGACATCCATACGAAATGGATTACGCTGGTCAATAATCGGAATCCGTAACGGAAACTTCTCACTGATGTCCTGCGGTAGTGAATCGGGTAATGGGTCGAGGTTGATGGCGACATTCAGGGCAGGGGAGTCATTAACTGGCAAAATGACAAGTTCGATCACACCCTCTTTATTTTCGTGGACGCGCAATAACCCGCGCAACATCGGCTGATTGAATCCGCGACGCGCCCGCATCGACTCCACCAGATAATGACCAGCCGCGACGGTATGTGCTCCAGCCCGAATATAATAGCGATTGTCGGGTGCCATGTGGGGCAGGGCATAGCTTTCCGCAAATCCGATGACCAGCACGACATGGTCAGGTTCAATCCGTGAATCGGGTTTTTCGCGTTCGATAATCCGCACAGCATATTCACCCCCCGGTTCCACTTCCGCCAGAATCTGGTCAACCCAGTCGCGGATTTTCTGCTTACCGATGATGCGCGGGATGCCACCATCAACCTTGCCACGCGCATCATTTACACCGACGATAAATATGCCACCACCTGTGTTCCAGAAGGCAGAAGCCGCCCGATAAATTTTGTCCCGTAAACTGTTTTTGTAGCGTTCATAATTTTTGGGGATCAGATCACGAATCTTACTCGACTTGTATTCATAGACATCAGTTTCAGCCTCGGGGATGGAATCAAGGTTTTCTTCTGTCCAATTTTCAACAAACTGATAGCGTTGTGTAGACATGACTAGATTTGTAAGCTCCTATAAAAATGGCAGAAAGCGTCCACTACGGGTTACGTATGTGGAATATTCGTCATATTGCTGATGGAGCAAGCGTTCTTCAAACATAGATTTCACGGTAAAAAACGGGATAAATAACAGCGCGATAAGCAACACAACGATGTGCCCATGTGCGATTGCTACCCCTAAAGCGGAACAGATGACCCCCGTGTAGATGGGATGGCGAATATGTGCATAAATTCCGCTCTGTACCAATGGTATGGTTGTTTTTGGTTCCGGCGAGATATTAGGCGTATCATTAGCGATTCGTCCAAATTGTATGATGGCAAATAATGCTAGAAAAATACCAACAATCGCCACAATACTGCCCATTACGCGCACAGTTGATGACGAAACAGGCATGAATACTATCAATCCAAGCAAGAGCACAGCAAAGAGAAAGAACTGGATCGCAACTAAGACGTTGGATTTCTTCATAACAGCTCAGGCTCCTTCGCCCCAACGGACTGCGATGGCACTCCATGTATACCCCGTACCCGCACCAGCAAGCACGATCAAATCACCATCTTTGATTTTGCCCTGCGCCAAGCCCAGTTCAATCGCTAATGCTTGGTCAACACTCTGTATATGACCATAATTTTCCAGATAGACCGATTGATCGGCGGTTAAGCCGAGGCGTTCCAAAATTTGGTTATAAAATGAGCGTTTCATATGGGTGATACCCATAAAGGCGATGTCGCCCAATGTCGCGCCACTTTTCTCTACCGCTTCTTG
>DAOTXB010000262.1:0-3131 GCA_034435575.1 Anaerolineae bacterium | reverse complement strand
GCGTTCCGGCAAAAGCTCCACCCGATTTTCCGCGATGAAGCCCGCGCCCTGAGGGTGTTAAGCCACTCACTTGACCCCGACTACGCGCTGACGGCGGTACTAGATGGGCAGGTGGTCGGCATTGCTGGCTTTCATGATGAAGACGGTAATCTTGTGGATATTGATAGCGATACGATGGTCAAAACATTCGGATTTTTCGGCGGGTGGTGGCGCTTACTGGCGTTGTCACTCTTTAGCCGAAAGGTGCAAGCGGGCGTGTTGCTGATGGATGGAATCGCTGTGGACGAATCCATGCGCGGGCGTGGTATCGGCTCCCGTTTGCTGAATGCGGTGGTGGATCATGCTAAAGATGCAGGTTATGACACGGTGCGCCTTGATGTGGTGGATACAAATCCACGCGCTCAACAACTCTATGAACGCAAAGGGTTCGTCGCTATCAACACAGAGCATTATCCCTATTTGAGGCGTATCTTCGGCTTCGGTGCATCCACTACGATGCATAAAGATGTGTAGCGATTTAATATTTAGTAGTGCAATGTTGCCTTAAACGCTGAATTTCTTCACAGTAATATGCCCTGTTCCGCATAGGGCTAAAACCCCTACGCTAGCGAAAAGATCGTAACCTCGCTGAAGCGAGCTGATTAGGCGACTACTTCGGCGACTATCCTCCCACACTATAAGAATCGCGTATAAACCCGCCAGCCCTTACGACCATCCCATATAATAAACCGTATATGAGCATTAGACGGACTCACACCCTGAGTCTGCTATAATGATTTTGATTGTGACTGGAGACACAAAGTATGCGAGTCATCGTACATACCGGTAAAGGTGGCGTGGGGAAAACCAGCGTCAGCGCGGCGACTGCTTTGCGCTGTGCAGAAATGGGGCTGAAGACTATCGTACTCAGCACCGACACCGCCCACAGCCTTGCCGACTCACTTGAAGCGAAAATTGGTCCTGAACCCATCGAGATTCACCCGAACCTATGGGCACAGGAAGTGGATGCCCGTTATTCAATGGATAAATATTGGGGGCGCTTCCAGAAATATATGGTCGCCCTGTTCAGCCGAAATGGTGTGGATGACATCGTCGCGGAAGAAGTGACGATTCTCCCCGGTTTAGAAGAAGGCGCACACCTGCTCTGGATCAATAAATATTTTGAAGAGGGCGAGTTCGACGTATTAATCGTCGATGCCGCGCCAACTGCGGAGACTCTGCGCTTGCTTAGTTTGCCGGATGTCACACGCTGGTGGCTGGAACGGGTGCTGTCGCTCACGCGTAACGCCGCCCGCATCTTACGCCCCATCGGACGCGTGTTTAACCGGGGTCGCCAGAACGAGGATTCCGCTATTCCAGACGAAGATGCCTGGGATCAGATCAAGAATCTGTTCGACACGCTCGACAAAGTGCGCGATCTTCTGGCAGACCCTGAAGTCGCCAGTATTCGCCTTGTCGTTAACCCGGAAAAGATGGTTATCAAAGAGACACAACGCACGTACACCTATCTCAATCTGTACGGCTATGCCACCGATGCCATCATCTGTAACCGGATCATTCCAGACGAAGTGACCGACCCGTACTTCGCCATGTGGAAAGATAAACAACGCGAGAACATCGAATTTATCAACGAAGCCTTTGGTGGGTTACCTGTGCGTAAAGCGCCGATGTTTGGTGGCGAAGTCGGCGGATTAGAGACTCTCCGCAAGCTCGCCGATGAACTCTATGGCGAAGAAAACCCCGTTGAGAAGATGTTCGACGGCAAAACACATAAGATCGAAAAAGATGAGGGCGGCGACGGCTATCGCCTCTCCGTACCATTACCTTTTGTCGATAAAGATGACATGGATTTGTACCGTTCTAAGGATGAACTGACCCTGCGTGTTGGTCCATACCGCCGCAATATCGTTTTACCGTATGCCTTATGGGATTTAGAGATAGCAGATGCCCGATTCAAAGAATCAACCCTCATCATCCACTTCAGCAACAGCGGAGCGGATGTTCACTGAGGAACAAACACAGACTGACGACTTATCGGAAGCGTTACCACAATTAAACGGACATGCGAACGGTGTTCATAACGGCAAAACTGTTGCCAATGGCACCGTCGCACCGTCCACAGACCCACCCCGCCAGCAAAATGGGTATACTGTGCCGTCTACCAACGGGACGGCATTGCCTGATTCTGTGCCAGACCCACAGATTCAGCGGCAACCCGACTTCGCCAATGCCCCCACACCGGAAGAAAGCACCGTTGTCGATGAGCCGATTCGTGGGCGGTCACTGCGCTTGCAATTACGCTTCGTGCGGACACTCGTTTTTGCGGCATGGTTATTCGTCCGGCTCATTTTCTGGCAGATTTACGTCTATAAAGTCGCCCCGAATTATATTGAACGCACCAACATGAAGCGCTGGCAAAAGTATGCCCGTGAGTTCAGCGGTTTCGCGGTTAAATTGGGCGGGGTGTTCATCAAGATGGGGCAGTTTATTTCCACCCGTGTGGATATTCTGCCAGAAGAAATCCTCAAAGAGCTAGAAAATTTGCAGGACGAAGTGCCGACGATCAAGTTCAAAAAAATTCGTACCACATTAGAGCAAGAATTGGGCGACTTGAACCAGCATTTTTCGTATTTTGACGAATCCCCGGTTGCCGCCGCGTCTTTAGGGCAAGCACACCGCGCCCGTCTGCTGGATGGGGATAAAGTGGTGGTGAAGGTGCAACGTCCGGGCATCCGTAACGTGTGCTATACCGACCTCGCCGCGATGCGTATTATCGCCCGTGTGGCGATGCGCTTTAACTTCATTTCGCGTCGTGCCAACGCGAGTGCGCTGGTGGAAGAATTCGGGCGTGTGTTCCTAGAAGAACTGTCGTATAAGCACGAAGCCTACAACGCCACCCGCTTTTCTGAGATGTATAAAGACGATCTCGGCGTATATATTCCGATCATCTATTATGAACACTCGACGGATCGCGTGTTGACCATCGAAGATGTGACCAGTATCAAGATTACCGATTTTGCCGCGATGGAAGCCGCGGGAATCAGCCGAAAAGCGGTCGCCAAGCGCATGATGGATACCTATTTGCCACAGGTCTTTAACCATTATTATTTCCATGCAGACCCGCATCCGGG
>DAOTXB010000261.1:0-6589 GCA_034435575.1 Anaerolineae bacterium | reverse complement strand
ATCTATAAACACGGCATTTTGATGAGTGAAGCCTGTCGTGGTGAAGGCGGTTATTTAACCAATGCCTCCGGTGACCGCTTTATGGAAAATTATGCACCGGACAAAATGGAACTTGCACCGCGTGATTTAGTCAGCCGTAGTGAACAAACTGAGATCAACGAGGGGCGCGGCGTGGGAGATGATGCAAAAGGTATTTATCTTGATATGACGCATCTGGGACGCGAAAAAATTCTATCCCGATTACCACAAGTTCGCGAAATCGCGATGAACTTCCTCGGTGTTGATATTATTGACTCCCCCGCCAAAATTCAACCAACAGCGCATTATAGCATGGGGGGTATCCCGACTGATGTAAACGGTCAGGTGATCCGAGATGCACAGGGCAATCCATTTACTGGATTTTTTGCGGCAGGTGAATGTGCTTGCGTTAGTGTACATGGGGCAAATCGTTTAGGAACGAATAGCCTCTTAGAAGCCTCTGTTTTTGGGAGACGTACAGGATACGAAATGGCGAAGTTTGTTCAAAATGGCGCTGAAATTCCTAAATTCAGATCAGGCGATCTCACTAAGCAACAAGCAGAACGTATTCAGCGTGTGATGCGTAATCCCATTGCCAACGGTAAAAGCGAAAAAATCTCATCACTCGCGGAAGAACTCAAATGGAACATGACCGATAACTGTGGCATTTTCCGTGATGCTGAAAGATTACAAGCTGGTTCAGAAAAAATCAGCGACTTGCAGGAACGCTTTACGTTTTCCGAAGTCATGGATAAAAGTGAACGCTTTAATACCGATGTACTCATGGCGCTCGAAACCGAAAATCTACTAACATTCAGTGAAGTTATTGTCGCAGGCGCGATGGCACGTACAGAGAGTCGTGGTGCCCATTCACGTACAGATTATGCCAAACGAGATGATGAAGATTGGCTTAAGCATACAATGGCAACGCGCAATGCCGATGGCAAGCCGGAGTTGACTTATAAAGAAGTCAATATTGACTATGAAAACTACCCGCCACAAGAACGCAAATACTAAAGAGAATGATGATGAACGAAAACAAAACAGTCACAATCCGGGTAAGGCGTTTTAATCCCGATATAGACAAAAAACCCTACTATCAAGAGTATCCACTGGAACTCACACCAGAAAAAACGGTGTTGGATGCCCTTGAAGAGATCAAAGCTGAACAAGACGGTAGTTTAACTTTTCGGCGTTCATGCCGTCATGCTATTTGTGGATCATGCGCGATGATGGTCAATCGGAAGAATACCCTGGTCTGTACGACACCGCTCATTTCGGTAGTGAATGACGGCGGGTTTTTCAGTAAATCGGATACAGTCACTATCGATCCGCTCCCTTACTTGCCTGTTATCAAAGATTTAGTAGTTGATCGTAGTGTTTTCTGGGAACAATATGAAAAGATAAAACCGTGGTTGATGCCCCCGAATGACGTACCAGAAAAAGAATTTCGCATGTCACAGGAGGAAGTGGATGCCATGGAACAAGCCGAAACCTGTATTATGTGCGGAGCATGTTATTCAGCTTGTCCTATTGTTGCTAGCAATAAATTGTACATTGGGCCTCATGCGCTACTAAAAGCCTTTTTGAGGATTGTCGACCCGCGTGATCAAGAACCTGATGAACGGTTAGACATCGTTGCAACGGAAAATGGCGCTTTTCGCTGCCATAAAGTGGGCAATTGTATTACGGCATGTCCCAAAGGGTTGAACCCTGCACAAGCAATTTCTAATCTGGGGAAAGCCTCATTACGATCTGGGCGCTTGTCAGAAGAGCGTGTAGATCGCATGAAAGCCTTAATTGCTGTCATGGATGTCTCTCAGCCAGAAATGACGCATTGAATCGACAAGCAGTTACATGTAGTTACGGCTTAAACCTGTGATAAGAGTAACCGCGTGAGAGGTGTAGCATGATTTGTTATGTTCCAGAATCTCACACGGTTCTTCAACAACACTGTTTCTGATGAGGTGGGGGTGGCACCAAGTGCAGTGTGTACTAAAGAAACTATCTATATTCCCGATGTCAGCGATGATAAATACCTTACGGATCGAAGCCCCCTGAATAGTAGTGATGATGTGATCATCTTTATAGGTCAGAACGGTTTGATCCAATAGGTTTCTCCGGGCTTTGACCGATAAATCCAAATCTCCTTAAACTGTGATACTTCACACTCTTCTGGATAATATTTAGTAGTATTTGAGGTAAAAACAGGAGAATTGGACACGACAAGAGGCTAAAAATATTGATGGTTTAGGTTGCTATGCGTACCCACTATATCTACAGCACAAACATAACAATTTCTCTAAAACGAACGCGCAATCGCTTGTAATATTTTCTGATGTCCGGCAAAGTTGGGATGCAACCCATCTGCTAGATACAATGATGCATCAGGAGTATCACCTAACACACTATATAGATCGACAAATCGAGTTTGAAATTCATCGCTCAGTTCACGAATAATCTCCCCAAACTGTTTGAGGTCATCATTTTGCCATTGCATGTGAATCGCTTTGAAGTCTTCATTAAATTCAACAATATCAGAGACAATTGGCGTTGGGGTTAGGAGAACAATTTCTGCATTTGAATAGTCTTTAAATGCCTGAACAATTCCCCTAATGTTATTGTGATACTCGTTCGCAGAAACCAATGTTCGCCCATTTGCACCAGAGAATCGTTTGCAATCATTGACACCATATTTGATGAAAACAAGATCAGGCTGTAAACCGAGAAAGCGCGTATGTGTCAATTCCAAACCGTGATTTGACGTGTAACCTGAATAGCCATGATTGATAACCTCCACTTGTGGTAACAAATGGGGTAGCATACGCGCATAGCTATAGCGATAGGTTGTGATAGAGTCTCCAATTGTGAGTAGTCGCCCATATTGGCTGAGATGATTAACCATAGCTCGGATGGTGTCATCTGTATTTAGCAGTTCTGCGGCTACATCTGCAATGATCTTATCCACTTCATTTATATGTGACACAAAATCCGTTTCACTTATATTGAGAATCATTGCACCTGATGGAGGCGCGATATTTATTCCAAGCGCAACAGCAACATCCTGAACGTTGAAGTCAATAAGGAATTTCTGTTCATCAGATAGATTCGTCATAAGTCTTACTCGCTTCGCATCATCGATATACGATCAAAGTTTGGAATCCCACCAATTAAGTCAACATGAAGCCCTTTACACCTAAATCCATTGCTACTCTATTGATAAGTAGCAGGCTTCAATTAAGTACAGCGCGTACAGTATTTGCAATGCGTTCCACATTTGGAATTGCACTGTCTTCAAGGGGGGGGCTATAAGGAATCAACGATCCCCCAAAATTCACACGTTTCACGGGTGATTCCAGATAATAAATTCCCTCATCTGCCGCGAGTGACGCAATATCGCCACCCCATCCTGAGGAATGCGGCGCCTCCTCAACAATCACAAGGCGATTGGTTTTCTTGATAGATGCTAAAATAGTTGCTGTATCTAACGGTGCCATGCATCGTAGATCAATCACCTCACAACTAGTGCCTTCTTTCTCCAATTGCTCTGCCGCCTCAAGCGATCTGTGTAGCATCATCTGTATAGCAACAATCGTGACATCAGTCCCTTCGCGTATGATTTTTGCCTCGCCCAGCGCCATGGGTTCGAGATCGTCAGGGACTTCCCCCTTCATATTATAGAGTGCCTTATGCTCAAGAACATAAACCGGATTATCCTCGCGGATTGCACCCCGCAAAAGACCGTACATATCTGCTGGTGTAGCAGGCACGACGACCTTAATGCCAGGGAAGTTCATCAACCAGGACTCCGCACATTGGGAATGCTGTGTGCCAAAACCGGCACCACCACCCTGAGCAGATCGGATTGTCAATGGAATTACAAATTGACCACCACTCATATAGCGGTATTTTGCAACCTGGTTCACAATTTGATCCATTGCGACTGGAATAAAATCGGCGAACATCAGCTCTGCGACAGGGCGTAAACCGGTAATCGCAGAACCTAAAGCCGCCCCAACAATGGCTTGCTCAGAAATTGGAGTATCCCGCACTCGGTCTGGACCAAATTCTTCCCATAGACCGGGTGTCACTTTAAAGGCACCACCGGCTTCGGCTACATCCTCGCCAAAAAAGATGACATTTTCATCTGTTCGTAGTTCATCGGCAAGTGCTTTTTGAACTGCTTCACGGTAGGTTATAACAGTCATAAAATAATCATCCCTCGAAGTAAATGTCTGTCAATAATTCTTCTGGGGAAGGGAATGGTTCGTCCTTTGCCCACTCTAATGCGGTATGCACTTCACGTTCGGCTGAATTCTGCATCTCAGCAAATTCATCATCATCAAGCTGACCATCGTCGATCATGCGAGTTTTTAAAATGTCGATAGGATCGCGTTTCATCCATGCTTCAAGTTCGCCTTCAGGGCGATATGGACCGGTATCTGTACGTGAATGCCCCTGATAACGATAAGTTTTTAATTCAAGGAATGACGGGCCGTCTCCGGCTCTAGCACGATCTGCTGAGGTCTTTACTATGTCATACACAGCTTCCGCATCCTGACCATCAACGATGATTCCGGGCATATTATACGACTCTGCACGGATAGCAAGATCGGTTATCGGGGTTGTTTTATGGACGGGACTATATTCACCGTATTGATTATTCTCACAAATAAATAGAACGGGCAATTTCCAGATAGCAGCCATATTCATCGCTTCATGAAAAGCGCCAATGTTTGTGGTTCCGTCGCCAAAAAATGTGATAGCAATCGCGCCTGTTTTCTTGATTTGTGCGGTCAACCCTGCGCCGATGGCAATCGGAATTTGTGCACCGACAATCGCGTTAGCGCCTAAAAGACCGATAGAGGCATCCGTCATATGCATTGAGCCACCTTTACCTTTGCAGGCACCGCTTGCTTTGCCCATCATTTCTGCCATCATCGCCTTAACTGTCATGCCAAGCGCTAACGCATGGTGATGTCCACGATATGTGCAGGTGACGGTATCTCCATCTTGCAGAACAGCGGCAGTACCGACTGCACATGCCTCTTGCCCGACTGCTAGATGCGTCGTACCCCTCACAAGATTTGCTAGAAATAATCCTTGTATTTCATTCTCAGTTTGGCGAATCGTTAGCATTTGCCTGAGCATAGTCTGACGAATGTCAACGGGCAAAGCGGGTATGGTATTTGTCATATGCTTGTCCTTAATACAATGTATCGCAATATCTATTGACTAAATTGATCTAAGGCATCCTGGAACGCCTTCATAAATCGTGCCAAATCCATACCATCAACAACACGGTGATCTCCGCTGAGTGTTAGATTGACAGTTGTTCTTGCATGAAATCCGCCATCGATAATGATCGGACGCGGTTTGATTGTGCCTACTGCAAGAATGCCCACTTGGGGTGGGTTGATAATGGCGGTGAAATGATCAACTTGCTTCACAACACCTAAGTTACTAATTGTAAATGTACCAGTTTGCGTATCTTGTGGTGTGAGCTTTCCAGCGCGGGTACGTTGAACAAGATCACGACTGTATTGCGCTAAACCGTTGAGTGAATAGTGATCGGCATTTGGAATGACAGGTGTCACCAAACCTGAATCCAGCGCAACGGCAATTGCTAAGTGAATATTTTCATAGGTATAAACGGTATTGTTTTCAAAATGCCCGTTGAGTTCTGGTACTTGCAATAGGGCTTGAACGGTCAAGAACTGCAACAAATCATTCAGCCCGGCTTTGTAATTCTTCAAACGTTCAATGGCATTACTCAGGTCAAATTCGCCCGTCACATAAAAATGTGGCGCTTCTTGCTTACTCGATGTCAATCGGTTTGCAATCCGTTGACGAATACGGCTTAATGGCGCACCAGTTGCACCTACTCGTGATGTATCTTGTGAAGACTGTTGTTCTGTTATTGGTTCAGCAGTTGGGGCATTTTGAAATACTTCTAAGTCTGACATAGTGATAGGGCGGTCTGTGATTTCCAAATCTATCAATTTGATGCCTGATTCACGGGCGAGTTTACGAACTTTAGGCAACGCCATCGGGATATTATCATTGCGATTCTGCAAATGTGCGTCAATATCGCGTCGCATGATACGTCCACGATTACCGCTACCCTTTATATCTGCTATATTCAGCCCCTTATCTTTCGCAATTCTTTCAGCAAGAGGTGTTATACGCGAATTATCAGGCTTTGCTTGAACTTCTTGTGGGGTACCGACCCGTGCAATCACAGTTCCAATAGCTATTTCTTTGTTCGTATCAACGAGGAGTTCTAACACGATTCCATCCGCGATGCTTTCAAGTTCAACATTCGCTTTATCAGCTTCGACAAGGGCGATTGTCTCTCCTTTAGTGATTGCCTCACCGGGTTGCATATACCACTCAATGATAATCCCCGATTGCGTGTCAAATCCTAGATTGGGCATAACAATATCAGTTGCCATGGAAGTGTCCTTTCTTATCGCGTTGGCGGACTGTGAAAAGCAATAAGCTCCACAGTCTCTGCGTGTGGATTGTGCAAACCATGCTCAACTCCAGAAGGGATGACTGAAAATCCACC
>DAOTXB010000260.1:0-12363 GCA_034435575.1 Anaerolineae bacterium | reverse complement strand
GCGAAATGCCGTTCGTCGCATCCTCCGCGAAGACATCAATCGTCAGGTCAAAGCCCTCCGCGACCTGCACATTGTTCGCCGGAAACAATATTTCTACACGCGGGATGTCCAGCGTAGGCACGGGTGTGCTAGCGCTTTCGCCCAGGTTGCATCCGGTGATGCTGAGCATCACGATAAAGAGCAACCCACCAAAACGGCTTAACCGTCCATACATGCAAACAATTTTCCTGATTCTTCCAGCCCAATCCATTGATCGAAGGCGAAGACCCATTCACGGTCGGTGTCGTCGTCTTGAATGCGAACATCGACCACAAACCACCCTGAGTCGCCCTCGCTGTTATTATGCCCGATGCACACACGGTTTAACTCGCCCACATCCGGCACTTCGAGGATGAATTTATCGGTACTACCGGATTCAAAGGCGAACACATCCTGTGCAGGCAGATGAATCGATTCGGTTTGTCCGGTTGTGCCAAAGAGTTGAATGAACACCTCAGAATCCGTACCCGCTAACGTGTCTGTGCCGGTTTGCACCCATATGGTATAGATATTGGTTTTCGCCATTGTGCGTTTCTCCGCTGAGTTGCCTAGCCCTGTTCGCATTATAGCAGGATTTGTATTTTTTAATCCGCAACATCCTCAACGGGTAAGCCTTCCATTGCCATAATTTTGAGGGCGTTGGTTGTGGGGCAAGGACCTTCCCGCAAGGTGTAATCAAACACAATTTTTCCGTCGATCACGTCTTCTCGGAAATGTGCGTTGCTAATCTGTGACGATTCATCGCCCAATTTCACCAGATCAAGATCATGAGTGGCGATCAAACCCGCGCCGTTTTCGCTTACCAAAGCACGAATATAGGCACGACTGCCTAACAAGCGCTCACGATTGTTCGTCCCACGAAAGATTTCGTCAATTAAGAAAAATACGGGTGCCTGTGTATCATCTTTGAGTGCATCCAGCAGTGCGCGCAATCGCCGAACTTCTGCATAAAAATACGAGAAGCCATCCGCCAGCGAATCGCTCACCCGAATCGATGTAAATACGCGATAATTGCCGATGGTCAGCGCATCCGCACAAACCACCCCGCCCGCATACGCCAATTGTAAGTTAACCCCTAATGTGCGTAAAAATGAGCTTTTACCGGACATATTCGAACCAGTCAGGATGATGACCTGTCCCAGCGCGTCCATGCGGAAGTCATTGGTGATTCGCCCCTCATGCGCGATCAGCGGGTGACCGATTGAACGTGCATCAAATTGGGGGTCGTCGATGTGTTTCGGGAAGACATAATCGGGGTTCAGGCTGGCGAAGGTGGCTAACGTGCTTAACGCCTCCAGATCATAGAGCGCGTCCAACCAGTCCGGCATAACCTCGCGTAGATTGGCTTTTTGCGCTTCCAGACGATGCGCGAAGTAGATGTCCCACGGCACCACAAAATTCAGCGCTAACCACAACAGGGGGTTACGTTGTAAACTTGCCGCAATCGCCACCCACGACACGCGCCGTAATAATACCGATGGGCGATTTTGTGCCTGTATGAAGGGGGTGCAATGGCTTTTGAGCGCGGGTTGATTGGCGTAAGCGTGGGTTTCTAAAGGATGAAAGATGGCGCTTAGGCGTTGTAATTGTGCCTGTACGCTCAATGCCTGCGTGAATAGCCCCGCCAATTTGCGCCATTGCATTGACGAAAAGAAGGCATAAACGACGAAAACACCTAACCACAACGGCGGGAGCACGCCCACAGCGAACAGCGTAAACAGGACAATGTTGATCGCGGACAACGCCCCCAGAATCATCAGGCTATTGCCCATATTTTGGGTGGTGTTCGTGTCGTTTAACCAGCGCAAGAGCGTACCGCCATCCCAGCGCCCTTTATGTTTGCCAGCGGCGAGGATTGCGCCCAATTGTAGTCGATTGCGAAAGGCGGTTAATGGCATGAGTTCTTGCACCAATTTACGACGGGATTCTGTGATTTTGCTGTCGTGGGTGGTCGCTAACAGCCAATCAGCAAGGCGCGCACTGCCGCCACTAGTGACGGTGGTATCCAACAGGTGATGCACGGAGCGTTCGCCCAGCATATCAAGATCAATAGCAAAGGGGTGATCTTTGGGTGGGTCAATGTGTTGAGGTGCGGGCAACTCCACCCAATCCACCTGAATACGGGCAATTTCTATCGTTTTGATCGTTCGCCAGTGACGTAGATTCTGTAGCGTAGATTTTACCTGTCCGTGCCAGCGCGCCAGAATGGTAAAAACTAGCATCCCCAGTAAAAATCCACCCCATCCCAACCCATCGGCAATTTGAAAGCCCACAAACGCGATCACAAATGCGCCCAGAATGGCGGCTGTGCGCCACCGCACCAGTTGATCTGCACGAGTTTTTAATCCCTGTGATCGTCGGGTAAGCCGTGCGATGTGGCGGGTGAGGATGACCTGTTTATGGGTGCGTGCGTCCAAATTTAATGCCCTTTTTGTGAATACATCATTATCATAATCCGTCCATCATCTTAACGGAGACTAACACACCTGACCAGATAGGGTAGTTGCCTAGAATGCTTTTTAAGACTAGGATTAATCATACATGGAATCCTGTTTAATTGAGGACTGTTGATGAACCGTTTGCTACCACTCGCGATAATCCTATTTTCCCTACTCACGTTTATTGTTTCTCACGAAACACACGCGCAAACAGAAGATGGCGAATGTCCTATTCTTGTTGAAACAGCGCTAGAAGCCGCAGATTTAGCTTGTAGTGATACTGCCCGCAACGAAGCCTGTTACGGTAACCTCGTCATTGATGCAGAAACCCGTGAACCGGTCACCTTTGAAAACACCGGTGATATTATGCAAATTTCCAACATTAACGCGATGGCTCTCGGCGCGATGAATGTTGCCCGTAACGAATGGGGTGTGGCGTTGCTCCGTGTTCAGGCAAATTTACCGGATACATTGCCCGGTCAAAATGTCACCTTCCTGCTCTTCAGCGATGTTGCGATTGAGGATGATGGTTATACCGGAGAAGCGACACTACCCCCCGTCCTCAACGCCACTACCATCAACAATTCTAATGTGCGGAGTGGCCCTGGTACAGAGACCTTTATTATTGACAGCCTGAGCAATGGAGAAGCCGTCGTCGCCAATGGGCGTAACGCGGGCGGTGATTGGATACGGGTAGAACTCGCGGATAGCCTTGCAACGGGATGGGTCTTCGCTGATCTGTTGACCATTGACGGTGATGTGACCACGCTCGATGTGGTAGAGGCGGGTGTGGCTACGACTGAAACCCAATTCGGTCCCATGCAATCCTTCTATTTCCAGAGCGGTATCGGCGATGCACAGTGTAACGAAGCACCGGATAGCGGGATGATTATCCAGACTCCTGAAGGACGCGTGACCGTAGATTTACGCATCAATGGGGTGGATGTACAACTTGGCTCCACTATGTACCTGACCGCCGGACTTAACCCGGAAACTGGCGAGATTGAGTTCAACATTCATATGGTAGAAGGCACCGCCCGCATCGAATCAGAAGGTGTCGCCCAATTTTTACGTGCGGGGCAAATGCTACAGGTGCCGATGACATCCACCTATGACCCTGCCGGTCAGCCCGGTGTGCCGATGCCCTATGATGGACGGACTGCAAGTTTACCCATCCGTTTACTCGAACGCTCGACGATAGAAATTCCACCCGCCTTTGAGCCAAACCCGAATGCGCCGGTCATTCAACGCATTGAACGCACCACACTTTCAACGAACAGCACACAAGAGGATATTTTCTTCACGGATATTAACGGTAATGCCACCACCCTCAACGTCTCATTGATAGATATTTCTAATCGCAACATTGCTTTTCAATTTGAAGGTTCAGAGATTTCTATCCCTATAGAAGAACAACAGGACGGCGCGATACTCTCGCGTGAAACGATTTGCACTGAGGGCACATCCGGTGTGGATGCACTGTTCCGCATTAGCATCACGGATAGCGAAGGACTTGAAAGCAACATCGTAGAATATCGTACCACCTGTGGATAACATGCGCTTCGGGTGATACGCATAGGAGAAAACGCATATGAAACCGTCAAGCGTTTTACGCTCGATAGCGGGTTTTGGGGCGATTATGGTCAGCGTGGTTATTATCACGCAATCGGTGCAATCTCAATGTACTCCGAGCACTGCCGGCGACGACACGATTAACTGTACGACGAATCTGGGCGCGAATAACAGCGGTGGCGATGGTGATGATACGATCACGGTTGATAACACGGTTAACGACCCCGCGACGAACTTAAGCGGGGATAATCTCGGTACGATTGGGGGTGATGGCAACGACACCATCATCAACAATGGCATCGTCAACGACATCACCGGGGACTCTGAAACAGGCTTAGGCACCGGGGCGGATACGATTGTCAATAATGGCACAGCGGATGATGGCTTAGCGGGTGATAGCCTTGACGGTCTAGGAACGGGTAATGACTTTATCACCAATAACGGCACGGTAGGGGGCGATGGCATCAGTGGCGACTCCGGTAATGGTGATGGCAGTGGCGACGACGTGATTGTTAACAACGGCACCGCAGGCGGTCAGGGGATTTCCGGTGACTCCGGCACAGCCGATGGTAGCGGAAACGACTATATTGAAAATAACGGCACGGTTGCCGGACAGGGTATCTCCGGTGATACCGGCTTTGGTGTTGGCAGTGGCGACGATGTCATAGTTAATAACGGTGTTGTCACCGGTTTAGGTGTTACAGGCGATAGTGGTCTGGGCGCTGGCACAGGTAACGATATACTGACTAACAATGGGCGAATCAACGGGTATCTGGTCGGTGATAGCGGGCTTGGTGTTGGCAGTGGCGATGATGTGATTACCAATAACGGCACGGTTGGTGGTGATATTCATGGCGATAGCTTATTCGCGGCAGGCAGTGGCAACGACACCATCACCAACACGGGCAACGTCGGTGGTTCGATCCTTGCAGGAGGCGGCGATGATAGCGTCAATATTGCCAACAGCGGTGTGGTCAACGGCACTATTGACGGTGGCGTGGGCTTCGACTCACTGGAATTTACGCTCAGTAGCCTTGATGAAGAGCAATTGGCAATCTGGGCACGCGATGTTGCGAATGCCAATCCCGGTGGCGGGTCGCTCAATTTTGGCGGATTGGTGTATACATGGACGAGCTTTGAAGAATTGCTGGCATTAATCACCCTAGCGCCTATCAACGGTAACACCGCACCGATGCAGGGCTTTTGTCGGTTTAACGGTGACATTGATGTTTATCGTATTGTCAACAATGCCGGTGTCTTCGCCTTCAATATCTCACCGAACGTTGTGCAACGTGGATTACTGACCGCAGACAACACTCTACTAGCCTCTGATGGTGACTTGCAGGTGTGGGCGATTGGCACGGAAGAAATTCAATTCAACGCCAATGGCTATGAATTCCGTTTCCGTTATGAAGCCTTCTGTGGCTTGCTAGATGACGTGCTAGAAGAGGTGATCCAAGAGTTAGAAGACGAATTCGATATTCAGATTCCGGCGATCATTAATCGTCCGATCAGTGTGCCAACGGAGTAATCTTAAAACAGGTCACATAGCAACCCACACATCAATACACTCAATACTATGTGTTTACGTTTAATTATGAGTCAATTTGTATGACGTTTGTTGACGTTATACTGCAAGATACTGAATTTATATGGCAGATAGCAATACCGCAGGAACAAGACTTCATTGACCATCTTGCGGTTTGAAAGGCAAGTGCAGGGTGCAAAGTTTACAACTCAAACGACAGATATTACGACTAACACTTATAAGTCTCATCGCAATGGCGAGCGTTTTTGTGCTCTCACAGAACACACGCGCACAATGTATTCCCGGTGACGCAGGTACACCGGGCGATGATGTGATCGACTGTACGGTGGCGAACGCGCCCGTCGGTAATGTGCATGGTGAAGGTGGCAACGACACCATCAATATCGACACAGGCGTAACCATACCAGGCGTACTCAGCGGGGATGATCCCGGAGGTGGTGTCGGCACAGGCAATGATGTGATTAACAATAATGGTGCCGCCAATGATATTTATGGCGATAGCGATGCGGGTGATGGTTTTGGTAACGACATAATTACCAACAACGGCAGTGCTGTAGACATTATGGGCGATAGCTATGATGGTACCGGCTTTGGTAATGACATCGTCACCAATAACGGCACCGCAAATGCCATGTCCGGCGATTCTAACGATGGTGACGGGGCTGGCGATGATGTGGTGGTGAACAACGGCACACTAATTGAGAATATATTAGGTGATTCAAATTTTGGGGATGGGTCGGGTAATGACTCACTTACAAATAACGGCAGTGCTGATGGCATCTTCGGCGATAGTGATACAGGGTTAGGCTCCGGTAGTGACTCAATCGTCAATAATGGCATAATTGCGGGCAATGTGAGTGGTGATTCAAATACAGCTATAGGCACAGGCAACGATACGATCACCAATAACGGCACGATTAACGGCAGTCTTTATGGGGACTCAGTCGCGGTCACGGGCACAGGTAGTGATAACATCACCAATAACGGCACAGTCGCGGGCAATGTAGAAGCGCAAGGCGGGAATGATACCGTTGTGCTGGGCGAAAACGGTAATGTTGGTGGCAATATCAATGCGGCGGACGGTGATGATTTCGTCAGTCTCGCCGGTGGACAATTGGGCGGTGTGGCAGACGGTGGCGCAGGCTTTGATACGCTGGAATTCGCGCTCTCCACCTCCGATGAAACTGAATTGCAATCCTGGGCGGATCAAATTTTAGCCGCAAACCCGAGTGGCGGTACGATCACGCTGGGCAGTGTGACCTATACATGGACAAACTTTGAAGAACTAGTACAAATCCTGTCACAGATTGCCATCAATGGCAATAACGGGCTACTGCAAGTTTTCTGTCGGTTCAACGGCAATTTGGATGTGTATCGAATCATCAACGCCAACGATGGGGTATTCGTGTTCGCATTAACCCCCACACAGATCGCAACAGCGCTGGCACAAAATACGAACGTCGTCATCGGCAGTGATGGTGAATTACAGCTATGGGCACTGGAATCCGGCATATTACAGCTCAACGCACCCGGCTATGAATTCCAATTCGATTACGAAACAACCTGTATGTCCTTAGAGGGTGTCAATATAGGAATAATTTCTGAAAATAGTGGCAATGCTACGGGAGAGAACCTGCGCTTGCTTATCATTAATCGTCCTTTTGACGTAGAATGACAGCACAATTGTAAACTTAGTATAGGCATTAAGCCATGCGAGTATTTATCGGCATTATTGCCGTAATAGCGATGATTGTAGGCGGTGTGCTTGTCCTACCCGCACACCTCAACGCGCAATGTGAGGGTGAGCCAGCAACCAATGGTGACGATACCATCCGGTGTACAGAAGAAAACAGTAACGATTTTGAGGTTGTCGGGGAAGATGGTGATGATACCATCATCATCGAAGAAGGTGCAGAGGGTGTAGAAGGTCTATTGTACGTGGTTGGCGATAATATCGAGGGTGATGGTTTTGGCAATGATACTATCACCAACAATGGTGAGGTCTTCGATATTATCGGTGATAGTGGTGGTGCGTCCGGCTATGGGGATGACGTAATTACCAATAACGGCACGGTGGAGTTTGACATATACGGCGATACTGACCTTAATGGTACTGACAGTGACGGCAATGACATCATCACCAATAATGGTGAGGTCGATGGCAATATTACCGCCAATGGTGGCAACGATTTAGTTGTCAACAATGGCACAGTGGAAAATAACATACACGGTGACGATGAGAATGGTAGCGGTGACGGCAACGACATAATCCTCAATAGCGGTCTGGTTGAAGGCACAATTTATGGCGATAGTGCCGGAGGTGCAGGCACGGGCAACGATACAATCGTGAATAGCGGGACTGTTAGCGGGGGTATTGAAGCGGGTGGCGGGGATGATAGTGTTATCCTGAGCAACTTCGGCACAGTAGGCGGTCTGGTGAACGGCGACGCTGGCTTTGATACGCTCGAATTTGACATTACTACCGCTAACACCGGACAATTACTGGAATGGGCGGATCAAATTTTTGCGGCGAGTCCGTCCGGTGGCACGCTGAGTTTCAACGGTGTGACCTATACATGGGCAAATTTTGAAGAATTGGTGCAACTGCTCAATCTAACAGCGGTCAACGGTCCGGCAATTGTGATGCAGGGCTATTGCATCCCTGATGGCAGTTTTGATGTGTACCGGATTGTAAGCGCAACAGAGGGTGTATTTGCCTTCCGCGCCACCGCACAACAAATCTCAGCGGCATTTGTAGATATTACAGAGAATCGCCTGGTTGCCAGCGATGGTGATCTGCAATTGTGGGCATTGACCAACGGCGAGTTACAGATGAACGCACCGGGTTATGAATTTGCGTTTGATTATGCAGATTATTGTGGCATTCTGCCGGAGGCGACAATTTTCTTCCAACAAGAACCGGAAGACCTTGACGAATTACCACCGTTTACAGTGGTGAATCGCCCGCTACAATAATCATTTTCCAAAGTTGATGGAACTATATGTGAGCCTCTGGCGTTATCTGAGTATACGGATCATTAGCCAGAGGTTTTTCATTATGTATCGCAGACTAGCACTTTTAACCCTTCCCATCCTTGCACTTTTATTCATGGTCATGCCCGCCACCGCACAGGTGATTATCCCTGACCCCATCCCCTGCTGTGGTGTGTTCACCGACCCTGATTGGCTGAATATCGACTATCAGCGCGTTTCGGTTGAGATCGATAATCAGATCGCCACCACCAACATTGATATGCAATTCACCAACGAGGGCGAACAACTCGCCGAGGGCACATTCCTGTTCCCATTGCCGGAAGGCGCGACGGTTGATGAGCTGATTATGTACATTGACGGCACCGCCATTGAAGCGCGGGTATTGCCTGCGGGCGAAGCGCGTGAAATTTATGACGAGATTGTGCGTCAATACCGTGACCCCGCCCTGCTGGAATTTGTGGGCACAAGCGCCATTCAAGCCAACGTCTTCCCCATCCCCCCCGGTGATTCACGTCGGATAGAGATCACCTATGGACAGGTGCTTGAGGTCGATAATGGACTTATTCAATATGTTTATCCGATCAGCAATTCCCGTACCATCACCGGACGCGTGATCGATCAAATGAGCGTGAACGTCACCGTGAGTGGTAACGATGAAATTGGTAACGTCTATTCACCGACCCACGAACTCGGTATCGTCCGTCGTGATGATAACCTCGGTTTTGATGCTGGCTTCGAGGCGTTAGATTATAGCCCCGGTGGTGATTTCAGCATGTTCTATGGCATCGTCAACGAAGAGATCAACATTAATCTGCTCAGTTATCGTGAGAGCGCCAACGCAGACGGATTCTTTATGTTGCTGGTACAACCACCCCTGAGTGTGCCCGAAGACCAAATTTTGCCAAAAGACGTGATTATCGTGCTAGATCAATCCGGCAGTATGCAGGGCGATAAGTGGGATCAAGCACGGGAAGCGGCGAATTATGTGCTGGAAAACCTCAACGACGATGATCGCTTTAACGTCATCATGTTCAGCACCGGCGTGCGTATCTACAGCGATAGCATGGAAGGCGTGGACATCGTACCCGAAGCAACCGCATGGATTGATGAGCAATATGCCAATGGTGGTACAGACATCAACCTGGCGCTGACCAATGCGTTGGAAATGGCTGATCCTGACCGTGAAACAACCGTGATCTTCCTGACGGACGGTCTGGCGACAGAAGGCATCATCGAAACACCGGACATCCTTGATAATATCAACGACCTATCCGAAGCCAACGATAATGTACGTATCTTCACCTTTGGCGTGGGCAATAGCGTAGATACCCTACTTCTGGACTCCATCGTGCGTGATTTTGCCGGTGCAGGGTCATATGTCCGCACGGGTGAACGCATCGACGAAGAAGTGGCGAGCCTCTACACCAAAATTAGCGCACCCGTCTTGACCGACATCAGCATCGACTTCGACGATATGCGTACCGAGTTGGTCTACCCGACACAATTACCTGACCTGTTCGCTGGTGAGCAATTAACCATCGTCGGACGCTATCGTGATGGTGCAGAAGGTGTGAATATCACCCTAAATGGTGAAATCAGCGGCGAATCGACCTCCTTCATCTATAGCGATCTCGCGTTCCAGAACCGCGCCGGTGGCGAATCATTCATCGCACGACTGTGGGCAACCCGCCGGATTGCGGATATGCTCAACAGCATTCGGTTGAACGGTGAAAGTGATGAACTGGTCGATAGCATTGTGGATTTGAGCGTGCGCTATGGCATCATCACACCCTACACCAGCTTTTTGATCGAAGAGAACGACATCCTGACGCAACAGGGGCGCGAAAACGCGACCACCGCCATGCGTGAAGAAGCCGAAGAGATGCAAGCCAACATTTCCGGTGAGGATGCCGTATCTGCCGCCGATAGCTTAGGGGGTATGTCGAACGCGAACGCACCGATGGCACAACCGACACAGACCGCGATGTTTGATAGCGACGACGCAGAGACAGGCGTGGGTGCTGGCGGTGTTAGTGACGGCTATGTTCAGCAAAATGCGCTGACGACGGTCAATGATAAGACCTTCATCTATCAAAATGGCGTGTGGACGGATACCACCTTCCAACCAGATACGATGACCACCACCGACATCGTCTTTTTGAGCGATGCCTACTTTGACCTGCTACTCGACCATCCTGAACTTGCGGAATATCTCGCGCTCGGTGAGCAAGTGATCGTCGTGATAGAGGTTGATGGCGACATGGTTGCATATCAGATCATCAGCGAATAAGTAGAACGTAGATAAAAGTTTGAGGGGCGGTCTATGATGAGATCGCCCCTTTTTAGGGTAATTTTGTCCCAACGCACCTGAGTGCTTTATGATCGCGTATCGCTTCATATATAGTAAACACATCATTTGTTTATTCATGGAGCGATCATGACTGTGCACACACCGACCACACAAACTGACACCGTATCACCGTCCATGTCCAGAAAAAAGGCACTCCTACTTTTTGGTATTTCCCTACTCGCGATGATCCCCGGCTGGTTATTGGGGAGTTATATACCGCTCTGGGTAGCACCGGTTACAGGTAATCTCATCACAACGTTTTTGCTCTATTTTTTGTCGCCAATTTTGCTGTGGGGTGGCGTGGTATTTGTGCTGTTCCGGCGTTGGAGAATCACCCTTTCTGGTCTCGGTTGGATGAGTTGGGGTGCGCTCAACGCGGTCATGTTCGTCGTATGGGTGGTGGTGTTCCTGTTGAGCTTCGGTAGTCGCTACGATGATTCGGTTATATGGTGGCTAATTATCGGAAATCACAACGTAACCTGTGAGGTGCAAATACAGCCCAGCGGCGTGGAGATACATATCTGTTCAGACGAACACGAGGATGACGAGGTCCTATTTTCATCTCGCATTGTCGCGTTCAGTGGTACATACACCTTTGAAGGACGGGAGGGCTTGCCGTTTGTCTGGTATACGGGCAAAGTGCCTCCAGACCAGGACGAAGATTGAAGGACTGTTTAGGATGTTATTTCGCATATTAAGCACATCATTTGTTTATTTATGGAGCAATCATGACTTCACATACATCTACCACACAATCCATAGCCCAAGCTGACACTTTATCATCACCGTCGCTTGCTAGAAAAAAGGCACTCGTACTTTTTGGTGTTTCCGTACTTGCGATGATCCCCGGCTGGCTCCTTGGCGCATTTATGCCACTCTGGATTGCACCGATTGTGGAGAATCTAGGGGTTACCTTGCTCATTTACCTGCTGTTACCCTGCGTACTCTGGATTATGGCGCCACTTCTGATTGTGCGGTATTGGCGACAACCCCGCGAGAGCAACCAGCGCATCTATTGGGTAGAGCGCTACACGCTTCTGACCGTCATCTGGGTGATTGGATTTTTGCTCACATTTAATCAAGCCTATGATGAGAACGTGTATTCCAATATTTTATTTAATCAAGGACAAGGGACCTGCACACAAGTTGTTGATGATGTTGTCATTCATTATTGTGAAGGTGGGTTCAGCTATGGGTCGGAATGGGATTGGCTTTTTATGTCAACAGGCACATACACCTTTGAAGGACGCGAGGGCTTGCCGTTTGTCTGGTATACGGGCGAAGTTGAGGAAAATACTTATTTAAGGGAGTGAGTGACTCTTTGTGAGAAGTGCTGAAACTCACGGTTACATCGGCGCTATCATCCCTGTTTATGGCACCATAACGCCGATCATTTAGGAATACAAACAACAATCACCGAT
>DAOTXB010000259.1:0-6433 GCA_034435575.1 Anaerolineae bacterium | reverse complement strand
GCGTGGTCTGCAGCATATCATGCAATCGCTCAAACAGCGATAAATGCCACATATTCAGTAGATATTGAAGCGTCATAACACCCACAGCATTATCGCAGATTATTTGATATGAGGGACATTGCACAACGTCCCTCTTTTGATTCTTACCCTATAACCACGTAGTTAATAACCCTCTTTTCATGGCACGGGTCAATCGTTCTTGTGACAGTCTTAAGTTTTGTAGCTCCATTGTGCCTCTATAATAAATTGACTCTCCATTATGATTTATGACATACGAGCACTAAGGTTTTACGATGCGTAAAAATTGGCTCACAAATCGACATTTATCAACCATGATCATGCTTGTGCTGTTTCTCGGTTTACAGTTCACCCTTACGACAGCGCAGGACGATGATGACGATACACTCAGCCTACAACCTGCGCGGCGGTTTATACACCTGACCTCCGATGATGGACTGGTACAAAACAACGTCAAGACAATGATGCAGGACAGTAATGGTTTCATCTGGATCGGCACCATTGGTGGTCTAACCCGCTACGACGGTTATAACTTTATAAACTTCGTCACAGATCCGGAAGCTCCCGACGGTTTAGCAAGCAACCATATTCAAGATATTGTTGAAGATCAAAACGGCATGATCTGGATAGCAACCGAGGGCGGTGGCGTACATATGCTTAACCCAACCACTCTACAATTTACAGTATTCCGTAGCACCCAAGAAAATGCTGGAACTTCTGGAGAGTTTAATGGTAATCGTCACTTTTTGATTGATGTAGATAGTCGCGGACATATCTGGGCAAGTGGTGGTGTACCATCACGCACATCAGTGTATGATCCGGCGACAGGGCGTTCACAAATTTATGTGCACGGGTCTGATCGTAATGCCGATTTTATCGGTCAAAGGGTAAACGGCTTTGTGGAATCACCAGATCAACAGGTATGGCTGGCAACCGGTCTTGGAATTGCACACTATGATATTAACCGTGAGATATTCGCCAGCTATCCCGCACCTGATGGAGAAAATCGTATTCGCACAATCCTGCTTGACCCTGATGGCAATGTATGGGCAGGGGGTGAAGCCGGTATGTATCGTTACGAGGCTGATACGAACAATCTTCAATTATTCCCGATCAATTCCGGCGCAATCAACGCCATGTTACAGACAGAGGATGGGATTTTTTGGCTTGGGACGCAACGCGGATTAACACTTTTTGACCCTGAAACTGGTGAGGTGGTCAGTCAGGAAGCACGGTATCCCAGTGTGCCGGACAGTATGATCAATAATCAGGTTGACACAATTTTTCAGGATGATTCCGGCAAAATCTGGATGGGCGGTGACAATGGTCTGGATATATATGATCCACAAACCGAACGCTTCGCATATTATCGACATCAAAGCGATGATGTGCCCGCCACACTCGGCGAAGGTCAAATTAGAGCCCTCCATGCCGATGACGCTAACGGCGTATGGGTAGCAAGTGGGGAATATCTTACCTATCTTGATTTCGCTGATGATCTTGTTCAGGAATATGAAATTACTGACGATTTTCCATCATTCGGGATTACCTCTCTTTACCGAGATCATGCGGGATTTGTGTGGATAGGGGGGCAAGATCAACGGTTACTCAGATTTGATCCACGCAACACCACATTTGAGGACTATTCTCACCTGCTCACGCGCCCTGAACCAGAGGCTCCATCAACAGGTAGTGAAAGTCCACCTCCAGACGGTAATCCGCCTTCAAATGATAATCGACCACCGACTTCAGGTGGCTCACAACCCGTAAATTTATGGCGGGTGATCTCGATGTTAGAGGATGATGCAGACAATTTATGGGCGGTGTTGAACGAGCGCGGAATGTTCCGTATTGATGCAACGCGTGAAAGCGCTGACTATTTTACCGGAGCAACACTGCCACCTCCACTAGGAGCGCCGCCCAATGTCACCGCAATTAGCATTCCCATAATGTCGGTAAACATGCTAACAGATGGCGATTTTTTGCTATCCGCTTTGAACGGCTATTTTCGTTTTGACACAGACACTAGCACTTATGAAAGAGAGATCTTATTGCGTCGTGGTGGTGATGTATGGGTAGAATCCAGCCTTGTTGACGAAGACGGTATCATCTGGTTTGCCACACGGGAAGGATTAGTGCGTGCGGCACCAGCACCGGAACCGAGGCGCGTTTATACCACAGCCGACGGCTTACCATCAAGTTACCTCGTCGGTATCTTACAGGCAGAAAACGGCGATTTATGGATAAGTTCCAAAAGGGGTATCTCCCGTTTTGATCGACATACCGAAACATTTACAAATTTTGATCTCGCTGATGGTTTACAGGGCAATGAATTTGAAGCACAATTATTTGCACAATCGCCTGATGGACGTATGTACTTTGGCGGTTCGAATGGACTAACTGCCTTTTATCCAGAGGATATTGTAACAAGTGATTATCAACCACAGGTCATCATTGATGATTTCGAGCTATTTAACCAAAGCGTCCTCCCCGAAGAGAATACTCCCCTGTCCCAACCGATCTGGTTAACCGAAGCGATCACATTAGCGCCGACAGAAAATATCATTACGTTCGAATTTGCCGCACTCAACTATGCTTTCGATGAGTCGAATCAATATCGGTATCAGCTTGAAGGGCTTGATGCTAACTGGAACGTCACCGACAGTTCTCGTCGCTTTGCAACCTATACCAATCTCAGCGCAGGAGATTATGTGTTCAGGGTTCAGGCGACAAATACCGACGGTGTCTGGAGCGAAAACGATGTAATGTTGCGCGTAACTATCCAACCATTCTGGTATGAAACTTTGTGGTTCAGGGTACTAGCTGGTCTGTCCTTCTTCACATTGTTGTTTGCCGGCTTACGCTGGCGGGTACGGCGTATAGAGCGGCGCAATCTTGCACTTCAACAAGAAGTCGAGAGACAAACACAGGCACTACAATTGCGTACAGAAGAATTACAAACCAGCGAAGCCCATCTGCGACAAGCCCGGGATGCGGCACAAACCGCTAATCAAGCAAAAAGCACATTTCTTGCTAACATGAGCCATGAGTTACGCTCACCCTTAAACGCGATTCTTGGTTTTGCACAATTGGCGCATCGTAATCGTGATCTGGCAAAGGATGTGCGCGATAATCTCGGTATTGTGCTGAGTAGTGGCGAGCATTTGCTGTCGTTGATTAATCAAGTGCTTGATCTATCCAAGATTGAAGCAGGGCGAATGTCAATCCATACGATTGATTTCGATCTATATCGTTTGCTTGATGATCTCGAAGATATGTTCATCCTGATGGCGCGGGAAAAGAACCTAACCATCAACGTAACCTATACGGATGCTGTCCCACAGTACATTCATACTGACTTGATGAAATTACGCCAAACGTTGATTAATCTGTTGAGCAATGCGCTGAAATTCACGGCACGCGGACACATCAGTTTACACGTAGAAATGTCCGATACAGTGTCCACAGATGACGAGCACACACGCATTCGCTTCAGTATAGAAGATACCGGCGCGGGAATTCCGCAAGAAGAGCTTACAATGCTCTTTGATGCGTTCTCTCAAACAGCCAGCGGGCGTAAGACACAAGAAGGTACAGGCTTAGGGCTGGCAATTAGCCGGAGCTTTGTGCGCTTGATGGACGGTGACATACAGGTGAAAAGCGCGGTTGGGCAAGGGACGACGTTTACATTTGACATCACTTGCAGAATTGCATCTGGTGTAGATATGCAAACAATCTACATGCAACGTAATATTATCGGGCTGGCTTCCGATCAGCCCGAGTACCGTATTCTAGTGGTGGACGATAAATGGACAAACCGCCAACTACTGTTAAAACTGCTTGAACCGCTTGGATTCATAGTCAAAGAGGCGGAGAATGGCAAAGTCGCTGTTGCACTTGCATCAAGTTTTGAACCACACATTATTCTGATGGACATTCGTATGCCCGTGATGGATGGTATCGAGGCGACCCGTGCAATACGACGCTTACCTATCGGGGAACGCACCAAAATTGTTGCGCTAACCGCCAGCGTGTTTGACGAAAATCGGGATGAAGTCATTGAAGCAGGATGTGATGATTTCATCCGTAAACCAGTACAAACCCACCAATTATTTGACGCACTGACCACACATATCGGAGCGCAGTATGTCTATCATGATGATATGGACGACGACCATACGGATGAGCCGCCCCAAATAATCTCAAAAACAACAATAAAAGAGGCATTGACCACAGTACCAGATCACTTAACACTACGGCTTATTGACGCGATTGAGTTGGGTGATATCGCACTGATTGATGTTATCATTGACGAGATTTCTACGTATGAAGCACCTTTAGCGGAGACACTGCGCGGGCTTGCACAACACTTCCACTTTGCTGACCTTCTATTGTTACTTAAGGATAAAGAACCACTATGAGTTATTCGACACAAAAATCAATTGTCGTCATCGACGATACTCCAGAGAACCTCCGTTTACTGATTGAAATGCTCAGTAAACAGGGTTATCGGGTACGCCCGGCACCGGATGGTATATTAGGGTTAAACAGCATCCGCAAAGAACCACCGGATTTAATCTTGCTTGATATTGTTATGCCAGATATGAATGGCTATGAAGTCTGCCGTCAGCTTAAAAAGGACGAAGCACTGCGTGATATTCCGGTTATTTTCATCAGTGCGCTCAACGAGGTCTTCGATAAAGTCACTGCATTCAATGTGGGTGGTGTGGACTACATTACCAAACCCTTTCAGGTCGAGGAAGTGATCGCCCGTGTAAATACCCATATCAACCTGCGTGATGTGCAAAAACGCCTTGAGGAGCAAAACGAAGAATTAGAAGCCTTCGCTCATACAGCGGCGCACGACCTCAAAGGACCATTGGGCACGATCATGGGAGCACTTAGTATTCTGACCGAAGATCGCGATCAACTAGCTGACGACATGAAAACGCTGGTCGATCTGGGTAGCACCACTGCCAACAAGATGAACAACATCATTGACGAATTAATGCTCCTTGCGAGTGTTCGCAAAGAAGACATTCCCACAGCTCCGGTCAACATGCAGGATCACATCTACGATTCACTTACTCGCCTGGACCCGATGATCGCTCAATATGATGCAGAAATTATTGTGTCAGATGATCTACCTCGCGCGGTTGGTTATGGTCCCTGGGTTGAGGAAGTGTGGGTAAATTATATCAGCAACGGCATGAAATATGGGGGCACACCACCCCGTTTACAAGTTGGCGGGGATGCACTCGATGACCACACGATCCGATTCTGGGTGATGGATAACGGTGATGGTCTGGATGAAGTCGCACAAACTGCCCTCTTTACCGAATTTTCCCGCCTCGATACGATACGCGCACAGGGTCACGGTTTGGGATTATCCATCGTAAGACGCATCGTAGGCAAACTTGGCGGGCATGTTGGTATGGAAAATGTGCCGGGTGCAGGCAGTCGCTTCTACTTCACCCTACCCGCTCATAAATAATAGCGTATTTGGAGATTACGTGGTCAATACCCTAAACTATGTTGATGCATTAAGGTATCAACTATTTTCGGTGATTGCGTACGCCTTTGCACCATCACTCGCTTTGCAAACATAAATCGCCGGTGTCAGTGTTGTTTCCGCCTGATATTGTTGACCAACCTGTTCAGCAAAATCATGCGCCTGTGCTTCGTCCACAAGCGCGACTGCACAACCGCCAAAACCGGCACCGACCATGCGTGCGCCAAAGCAAGCAGGATGTTGCCCTGCAATTGAGACGATACTATTCAAGGCATCACTACTGACTTCAAAATCATCCCGCAAACTCGCGTGGCTTGCATTGAGCAATTGCCCTAATTGAACTGCATCGTGGTTGGACATCACCGATTTGGCTTGTTGCACACGGGCATTTTCGCTGATGACATGGCGGGCACGACGCATCACGGTTTCCTCTAATCCTGCATGACCGGACGCAAACTGTTCAAGGGTTACGTCTCTCAGTTTTTCCACACCAAAATGCACTGCCGCCTGCTTACACTCTTGACGGCGTTCATTATATGCAGAGTTGACCAACTCACGGCGGGTACTTGTATCTAGCACGACGATTGCCGTGTTTTGCGGTACGGGGATTGTTTCGTATGCAAGATTGCGACAATCGATCAACAGCGCATGACCTGCTTGACCGGCGGCGCTAATCATTTGATCCATAATCCCGCTACTCACACCCACCCAATGATTCTCAGCCTTCTGTGCAAGTTGTGCCATCTGCGTGACATTCCACGCGAAATCGCTCACTGTCGCAAAAGCCCGCGCAACGGCTAATTCCAGTGCCGCCGAGGAAGATAATCCTGCACCAATCGGGACATCACCTTGCATCACACCTTCAAATCCGGTGAGCGAAAAATCGGCTTCTTGGAGCGCCCA
>DAOTXB010000258.1:0-6358 GCA_034435575.1 Anaerolineae bacterium | reverse complement strand
GATTTTGAGAATGCATTTGCGGCTTATCAAGGCACTGATTATGCGGTTGGTTGCGCGAGTGGTACAGGTGGCATTTTCCTTGTCTTGCGGGCACTTGGCATTCAACCCGGCGATGAAATTATCACAACACCACACACCTTTATTGCCACTGTAGAACCAATCGTAGAGGTTGGTGCGGTGCCGGTCTTTGTAGACATTGATCCACAAGCTTACAATATTGACGTAGATTTGATCGAAGCGGCAATTACCCCACGCACAAGGGCGATTATGCCAGTGCATCTTTATGGACAACTGGCAAAGATGGACAAGATTATGGAAATTGCTGAACGACATAATCTGTTCGTAATTGAAGACGCGGCTCAGGCACACGGCGCATCATATCTTGGCAAAAAAGCGGGACAATGGGGTGATGTAGCGATATTTAGCTTTTACCCCGGCAAAAACTTAGGTGCCTATGGTGATGGAGGCGCAGTCTGCACGAATCGCAAAGATATTGCAGACAAAGTTGCTAAATTACGTAATCATGGACGTACCGAGAAATATGCTCACGATGAAATCGGCTATGGCGAACGTCTTGATACACTTCAAGCGGCGATCCTTCACGTCAAACTGAGACATTTAGAAAGCTGGAATACAAAACGTCGGGCAATCGCAACAGCTTATACAGATCGCCTTACCAATATAAAGCAGTTTACTACACCCACTATTGAAACAGACAGCACACCAGTTTTTCACATCTACTGTGTGCGTGTAAATGGTGACCGTGATGAGATAATGACCGCGCTCAAATCACAGGGTATTGGGGTTGGTGTGCATTATCCTATTCCGTTGCACCTTCAACCCGCTCTTAAGTATCTTGGATACACAGAAGGGGTATTTCCGCATACAGAACAAGCCACGAAATCTATTGTGAGCCTGCCCATTTATCCAGAAATGACCGCGGAGCAGATCAATAGGGTGGTTAATATATTCTCACAAGTCACAGAGACAGTTTATTAATGCGAATACTCTTCATCACACATTACTATGCGCCAGATAGTGGAGCCGCGGCGAACCGCCTTACGCGATTAGCTGTAGGTTTAGCGCAACGCGAGCATGAGGTCATCGTGTTGACGACAATGCCCCACTACCCCAAGGGCAAAATCGACGATGCCTATAAGGGCAAATTTACTGTCGTTGAAGAACGTGATGGTGTGCGTGTGATTCAGGTATGGTTATGGGCAACACAAAGCCCGAAGATTTCTCGACGCTTAATCAGCCAGATATCGTTTATGCTCACCTGTGGTTTGCGGGGTCTGTTTGTTAATCGCCCCGATGTAATTTTTGTTGAGAATCAGCCGATATTTACCGGATTGGCGGGCTGGTTTATCAGCAAGGTTAAACACAAAAACTATGTTCTGAATGTGTCTGACTACTGGCCCGAATATCTGGTTGTTTCCGGTGTAGTGAGTGAATCGAGCACAATATATCGCATATTTAAATACCTAACCAACCTCACGCAACGGCACGCACATAGTATCGTCGCCATGCTAGAAGATTTGTTAGATAAGATACAAGCGCGTATCGGTCATGTAGAACATGGGCATATCATTCAAAATGCTGTAGATTTAAATCGATTAAATCCTGAAAACTTAGGGATAGACTTTCTTCAAAAATTTCAACTCTCGGAAGATGTTAGATGGATCACGTTTCTAGGCGGATTGGGTCCACATATTGATCTGCAAACGATGCTCGATGTTGCCTTACACTTTAGGGATCGTAAGAATATTGGGTTCTTATTTGTGGGTAGTGGTGCCCAAAAAGATGCGTTATTGGATGCTCTTGCTGATGCAGAATTCGCCCATTGCCAGCATATAGACTGGATTGATGCCCACGATGTGCCTGATTTCTGGGGTGCATCTTATAGCCACTTCTGGGCATTACACCACAATGAGTTGGACAAAATGCGTTTTCAAGCAAAACTCTATGAGGCGTTGGCAACTGGCACGCCAACCGTAATCGCCGTAAGAGGTTTAATGAGTGAGGTTTTAAAGGCTCATAATCTCGGCTTGACCGCACCACCGTATGATGGAAAAGGAATAATTAAAGCGATAGAACAGTTACTGGAAGATAATGTGCTCTATCAGACGATTAGCACCAACGCCCGCAAATACGCCGAAGCAAATTTTGACCTTGAGCAAGTGATTGACCGTTACGAAGCGGTGCTCAAAGACGCGATAAAATGAGCTGTTTGTGTTGGTCAATGCGGCATATCTTGTGGATCAATGTCAGCAAGGATCGTTTCCACGAACGCATCGAGGTCAAAATCATAGGCACGATATAATGCCTCATCCTGTTCTTCTAATGTAAGCGCAACTTCGAGTTTATCGATCTGCTTTTGGGTCAAACGGCGTTTCAATGTGCGTGCGCTTGGATGTTTCATAATATACTGGCAATAGGACATACTCATTATCGGATCATCGGTATGAATGATCGCATAGACCGCCAATGCTTCTAGCAACAATGGTATCGCCCCCATGCGTTCCGCTAGTATAACGCCCTGCTTCACATGATATTCTGCACGAGAGTGCTCCCCCAGATGGTAGGCAGACAATGCAATACCATTGTGGATTTCTGTGGTCGTCCAACCATCGCGCATCTTGATCGCTTGTTGCAAATAACGCGAAAAAATAGCGTGGCTTTCCTCCCAACGTTCCTGCATTAAGCGTATTGAACCAAATGCAATGGAAGAAACAAGGATTGTCGGTTGGTGTCCTGTCTCTTTACTAATGGCGAGCATCTGCTCAAAGTAATCCCAGCTTTTGTCGTAATCTTCCAAATATAGATACATCCATCCCTTCAGACGGAGGAAGAATCCACGTAGGCGTTGGTCTTGCGTTTCCTTTAATATTTTCTCGATTTCGGACAGCCGTCGATTTGCTTCATTATAATGTTCGCGGTAAAGTGCCAGGTACACAAGGTAAATGAGATGATATGCCATGCCGAGTGAATCATTGATGGATTTATCAATCTCTAGGCTACGCAAAAATTTAAGCTCTGCGCCATCATTATCGCCAAGATTGTTTAAACAACACCCTTGATTATGCAAAGCAACTGCCATATTCCATCGGTCATCAAGCAATTCAAAATATTTCAAGCTCTCACCAAAGTAATCACTTGCGGTGAGATAATATCCCTGAATCAAATGCACGAGTCCAAGTGCGTTGAAGATCCCTGCAATTTCACGTCGATTATCAAGGGTCTTGGCGATCTCTAACGCTTGCGAAAGATACTTTTCCGCATCATCATATTGCGCCGCGTTATTGTGAATAATGCCTAGGTTTTTCAGTGATATCGTTGTGACGTGTTGATTGCCGGACTTTTGTGCAAGTTCGAGCGCTTTCAGACCGATTGCCATTGCATCATCAATATGACCATGGCGCAAAATTATCCATGCCATGCGTGTATAAGCCGTTGCCTGTATTTCAATATCGTTGACAGATTCTGCCTGTGCAATGATTGTGCGATATGTGGTCAAGGCATCTTCATATTCACCAAGACGCGTGAGCACCTCACCTCGCAATAAATTAAGTTCAGCGCGTGTCTCCCAGGCGACATCATCAGACACAACAGCTAATGCGCGTTTTACACTATCAAATGCTGGCTTAAGCAGTCCTAAGTCAAAGCAGTATTGCGCCGCGATTTTGCCATAATGTAATGTGTTTTCGGCATCCCCTGCCTGATACCAGTATTCACTAAGCACCAATGAATATGTGGGGTTATGAGCATGAATACGTTCGCTAGTGAGCGCAAGATTGGTATAAACGGATTGACGTTCTTCTAAGGATAGTTGCTCAAGAATAGTCTGACGAATAAGCTCTTGCGTGAACATGAGATGTTCATTTTGCCGGACACGCAAAATCCCTAAATCGCTGGCAATCATGATCCATTCATTGACTTTGACATCCGAAAATTTTGAACGCAAAAGGTTTCTATCCACCATCGTTCCCGCCGCTACGGCAAATTTGAGCACGTCCAGCAGATGTTTCGGGATTTGTTGTATCTGCGCGTCAACAATCCGTCTAATCGTCTGATTAATCGGGATGTCTTGTGTCGTTTTTCGGATGGGTGCTTCATCACCATATAAGAACGCATGAATCATCTGGATAATTAGAAGTGGGTTGCCATATGTTTCCTGTGTTAGTGTTTCTAATAGATGATTGTGGTTTGCCTCCTTATTGAGCAGTCTTTGCCCTAACAATCGCACATCTGTTGTATCTAATGGCGGCAACATCATGTGTTCCGCATAAGGAATGATCTTAGCCAATTCTGGCTTAATTTCTGGATTTATGGTCGCGATAATTGCCAGAGGTTGGTCATGGGTTAAGCGTGTAGCATGTTCCAATATGGTCATGCTCTCCTGTAACCAGTGAATATCATCGATCAAAAGGATTGTCGGGCGATTAATGCGTCGCATCACCGTTGTGAATGTCGCGATCAAACGGTGTTGTGCGGCATCACCACCTGCTTCTGGTGAGGGTATGATAGGATGTTCTGTTATAGTAACAAGATCGGGCGCAATTTCGCCAAGGATCGAGGTTTCTTGTGCAGAAAACTCTGTCAACGTTGCCATTTCGGGTATAATCTTACGCCAGATTTCATAAGGTAAGGTGGAATCAGGCGTTGCAATTGCCGATAACACCTGAATATCATCGACTAATGCGAAGGTTCGCAATTCCTCAAGTAATCGCGTTTTGCCCATGCCACGGTCCCCGCCAATAATATAGACGCTTCCCTGCCCCTGCTTTAATCGGTGTGTTGCCCCAAGTAAAAGATCTAGCTCGGTCTTTCGTCCGACAAAATGTGTGTGAAAGTGATGAACCTTGTTCGGTTTAGTGGTAATTTGTGCAATGGGCGAATGGTTCACTGCACGTTGCAGGGCATAGATAACCGCTTCTGCACTGTCATAACGATCTTCAGGTGCTTTATGCAATAATTTACCAATAATGTTGCGTACTGCTGGCGGGACATTAAGGCGATCAAGGTCAGGTGCATCTGACAAGATGGATACTACATCGTTTGGTGAATAAGGCAGGGAATCAGAGAAGATTTCATATGCCATCACGCCAACACTATACAAATCGGACGCTTCTACCGAATGTCCGTGCTTAATGGTTTCCGGTGCCATATAAGCCAGCGTACCTGTGCGACCCTGTGCCTGCCCACGCTTGACGGAAAGTCCAAAGTCCAAGACATGCACCTGCCTTTCGCTCACAAGCACATTATCTATCTTCAGGTCACGATGTAAGATGCCGTGTCGATGCAGATAATCCAGCGCCTGTAGTAACTTTGTCAATAGGGTGATCTTACTGGTGAATGTTTGCTTTTTACTTGCAAGGAGCAGATTACGGGCTTCTGGTAGGTAATCCATCACAAAAAATGGGCGTTGACCTGCTTCCAGACCATAATTCAATACACTAATAATATTGGGATGGCGTAAAGATGCTAATGTGCGAAATTCGCGGGTTAAAGCCAGCAGATTGTTTTTGTGGCTTTCGCTAGTATGGGATGAGCTTCCCATATCAAGCCGATCAACCGAAATACGAATGCGTTTTACCGCCACATCTTTGTTAGCGAGACGGTCATATGCACGGTGAACAATGCCCATCGTTCCCTGCCCAATGACCTCATGCAAGATATAGCGATTATTGACAATCGTATACTCGTTTACCGCCATGATTTGTGCCGATAACTTAAACTAATGCTTTGTCGGTATCTCAATCGTAAAAGTACTACCCTGCCCGGGTTGGCTTTCGAGCGTAAGTGACCCCGCATGTAATTGTACAATTAATTGTGCGATAGACAGTCCCAATCCAAATCCACGAGTCGTTCCGGCTTCATCACCACGGAAAAAGCGCTGGAAAATCGCCGATTGGCTATTTTGTGGAATGCCCTCTCCGGTATCCTTCACCTGCACAATAATTAAGTCGCCCTGTTGAGCCGTCGTAATAGAGATTTCTCCCTTTGAACGAGTATATTGTATCGCGTTGATGATTAAATGGTCTAAGGCTTTGGTGAGTAGTTCGGCATCGCCAGTAAATGTAGGCAGATCATCCGCTAAGGCAATATGCAAACGGTGTTCGCGTTTGTTGATAGCATCCATCCAACGGCTACGCATAATCTCAATTAGTTCATTCATCTGAATGGGATACAAGGTATTCTGGAAGCCATCAGTGTCCAATTTTACCATTAATACCATATTATTGAGTAATTCTGCCACTGTATTAACTTGTGTCTTGATTTGGGTAGCGTGTTGGTCGTCAGCAGAAATATCGTATTGTGTCTGCAACAATTTGAGCGATACTTGAATCACCGATAA
>DAOTXB010000257.1:0-5031 GCA_034435575.1 Anaerolineae bacterium | reverse complement strand
CGACAAAAGGCATCACTATTCGGCGAAGAATTTAACCGATTGGATGACATGCAACTTGAATTCCGCCAACGGGTTTACAAAGGGTATCGTAAACTCATCAAACGCGACCCTGAGCGATGGGTGACGGTTGATGCTTCTCAGTCGATCAAAGCAGTACAGGCAGATTTGTTAGGTATACTGGCGAAACACCTGAAATTCACCCTATAACGTTTGTACTTATACCGACACATTTCACGAACTCAACGCCTGAATCATCTGACGAAACGCGCTTTTGTAATCTGCGGTCATATCAAAGCGTGGACTGCGCCGGATACGGTCAGGGGGTGGGGTGTCGGTCAATTGCGCGATGACGATAGGCTTACGATTTTCGCGGAAGAATTGCCACAACGTATCCACAGCGCTATCTTTTACCGACGTGTCTGACAACACATAGACCATGCGGTTACACTCGGCAAGTGCAGGATGCACACCACCCGCCCACTTCACATCATTGTCTTCATGTTCATGTAACCATGACGCGATCCCGACATTTTCTAAATCTTCGGCAAGTTGACGTGCAAGGGCTTCATCTGCCTGTGTATACGCCACATAGACCGTGTCGCGCTCTAATTTCGGGCGACTGCGTTTACCCGTATCGCCAATTTCAACCGCTTCTGGACGGTCAGATTCGCTGTGCATGTGCGTTTTGCCCATACGAAAAACCGTACCCCCACAGATCGAACACTCGCCCCGTGTTGCTGGCATGCCTTTGCGCGTCCATACCGCTTGTGGATTTTCAATATCGATACTGTCGCGACACCGCACACAGTATCCTTCTATAATTTCATCGTCGAAGTCGTAGTCACCCATAGATTATGATCTCTGTTTGCTCGTTAGTTATGGGCGCGATTATACACTATTTTCGCACAGATGTACTACGAAAAACCGCATTATATTTTCATGAGACCATCAATCAAAGTCATCAAACTGGCATAAAAAGTCATCAACTCAGGATTGAAAGGCATGGCATTTCACGCAATAATATGCCTTAATTGGACGGCGTTTCTATAAACGTCGTCTTTTTTCGCCTACGATGCATCGCGTTTTTAACAAATTGAGGCGGTGTGTTAAAATCGGCATCAATAGTGACGACAAATATCTGAAAAAACGTAACACACACTCTAAATGTGTGTTTTAAAGAATACGTAGTTCGGATAAATTTTCACCTGTGATCGCACAGGTATCAAATAGCATCAAGGTTTGAGGAATTCTTATGGTTCGTAGACTGCACGAGACACCCATCGCAATCATCGGTATGGCAGGGGTTATGCCCGATGCCACAAATACCCGTGAATTCTGGGATAATATCGTTCGTAAGGTAGATTGCATTAAAGATGTACCGGAATCACGCTGGAAGAAGGAAGACTATTATGATCCTGACCCTACCGTGCCGGATAAAACCTATTGTTATCGAGGCGGGTTTTTACCTGAAATCGACTTTGACCCAATGGAGTTCGGTTTACCGCCCAATATTTTAGAAGTGACCGATGTTTCGCAGATGATTTCGCTGGTCGTTGCGCGTGATGCCATGATAGACGCGGGGTATGGCGATGCACAGGCAAATGTGCGCGATCATACTGGTGTTGTGCTCGGTGTGGGTGGTGGTCAAAAGCTCATCACACCATTGACCTCGCGGTTGCAATATCCCGTCTGGAAGCAGGTATTGAGCAGTTCCGGTGTCAGCCCGGAAGATACCGAAATGCTGATTGCTAAGATGAAGAAAGCCTACATTCGTTGGGAAGAAAACAGCTTCCCCGGTATGCTGGGTAATGTCATCGCCGGACGCATCGCCAACCGCCTTGACCTCGGCGGGATGAACTGTGTCGTTGATGCCGCCTGTGCCAGCTCAATGGGTGCGATGAAATTGGCAATTAGCGATCTTGTCGAAGGTCGTAGCGATATGATGATTACGGGTGGGGTCGATACCGATAACTCCATCTTTATGTATATGTCCTTTAGTAAGACTCCAGCTTTTACACAGGGTACCCACCCGCGCCCCTTTGATGAAGAATCCGATGGCATGATGGTCGGCGAAGGGGTCGGCATGGTTGTGATGAAGCGCCTTGCGGATGCTGAACGCGACGGTGATCGTGTCTATGCCGTTATTCGTGGGGTTGGCGCATCTTCTGATGGACGCTATAAGAGCATTTATGCGCCTCGTGGTGAAGGACAGGAACGTGCATTAGACCGCGCCTATGAAGATGCAGGCATTTCGCCAACGGGCGTACAACTCATCGAAGCGCATGGAACGGGCACCGCCGCCGGTGATGCCGCAGAAACCACCACGATTGTGCGCTTCTTTAATAAGCACACACAGGTACGTGAGAATAAAGTCGCGCTGGGCAGTGTCAAATCACAGATTGGGCACACCAAAGCCGCCGCCGGTATCGCCGGAGTGATGAAGGTGGCGCTGGCATTACATCATAAGGTGCTCCCGCCCACGCTTAACGTCAACAAACCCAATGAAAAACTCGGCATTCAAGACTCGCCGTTATACGTCAACACCGAAAGTCGTCCGTGGATCACCGATGGCACACCACGCCGTGCCGGGGTGAGTTCCTTCGGTTTTGGCGGGACAAATTTCCACTTTGTCTTAGAAGAACATATCAACGAGCACGAGAAACCATATCGTCTGCACAAATCTGCTGAGATGGTGCTGGTTCAGGCGGCGACCCATGATGCGCTTACCAACAAAATTCAGGGCATTCTGGATAGCTTACAGGGCGAAGACCCCGAAAAGCAATTCCTGAATATGGTGCAGTATTCACGCAATATGACCATTCCACCGCATAATTCGCGCCTCGGTTTTGTGGCGAAAGATGCGACGGAAGCGGTTGAATTATTGACCGCCTCGCTCAAAATGTTACAGAGCAAGCCAGAAGCAGAAGAATGGCGACACCCGAAAGGTGTATTCTTCCGCTTAAATGCACTCAACTTAAAAGGGCGTGTGGTTGCGTTGTTCTCCGGTCAAGGCTCACAATATACCGATATGGGGCGCGAACTGGCGCTCAACTTCCCCGCCATGCGCGAGAGTTATCAGCAGATAGACACACTATTTAGCAAATCGGGCTTAACCCCTGTTTCTGATGTGGTCTATCCCGCGCCAGTCTTCACAAAAGAGGAACGTACCACACAGGCAGAGATGCTCCAACGTACTGATTATGTACAACCGGCAGTCGGGGCGTTCAGCGCCGGTTTGTTCCGCACATTGACCAACGCCGGTTTCCAGCCAGATTTTGTCGCCGGACACAGCTTTGGTGAATTAACCGCGCTCTGGGCGGCGAATGCCATCAGTGATGCAGATTATTACAAACTGGTCAAAGAACGTGGCTTGGCGATGGCACCGCCCGATGATCCTAACTTTGACGCAGGGACCATGATAGCCGTCACCGGTGATGTGACCAACCTCAAAAACGACGTTGCCGGTTTGCCGGGTGTCCATATGGCGAATATCAACTCGCCCAAGCAGGTCATCCTCGCCGGTAAAGAACATGACCTTAACCATGCCAAACAGGTATTAGCGGGCAAAGGTTATAACGTGGTGCAGGTTGCCGTGAGCGCGGCGTTCCACACTCCGATGGTCGGTCATGCACAAAAGCCATTCGCAGAAGCGATCATGGCGACAACCTTCAAACAACCGACTGTGCCCGTGTATTCCAACGCGAGCGCACAGCCCTATCCAACCGCGCCGGGCGCGATCAAACAAACATTGTCTGAGCATATTCTGAACTCAGTCGCCTTCCAGCAAGAAATCGAAAATCTCTACAATGCAGGCGGGTATGTGTTCATCGAATTCGGTCCGCGTAGTATTTTGACCAACCTTGTCAAAGACACGCTTGCGGGTAAACCGCATGTGGCGATTGCGCTCAATGGTAGCCGTCAAAAAGACAGCGACCGTCAACTGCGTGAATCTGTCGTACAGTTGCAGGTGCTCGGTTTAAGTCTCGGCGATGTTGATCCGTATAGCATCGATTCAGTGCCAGAAGCCGAAAAACCGGAACCCCGTCGTAAGGGCATGAACGTGCGGATTAACGGTGGCATGTACATCAGCGACAAGACGCGCAAGGAATATCAGGATGCGCTCAATAACGGAGGAATGATCTCCAGTGGCGGTGCTGTGCGCGAAGTCGTGAAAGAAGTGATTAAAGAAGTGCCGGTTGAGGTGATTAAGGAAGTCGTCAAGGAAGTGCCCGTTGCTGGTGCATCCACCGAATCACAGGCACCCGCCCAACCTGTGAATATATCAGACACGATGGCACGCTTTAATCAGCATCAAGCGGATGTCTTACGCGCCCATGAGCAATATCTGGCGAACCAGTCCGAATACATCCGTGTGTTCACCGAACTCGCCTCTAAACAAGAGCAAGCACTCAGTAGTGGCCAACTCAACGGTGAACAGGTCAATAGCCTGTCACAGAATATGACCTCTTTCCACGATCATCAAGCGGAAACCCTGCGTGTTCATGAGGATTACTTACGCAGTCAATCCGATTATGCGAAGACACTGTTTAGCGTCGTTCGTGAGCAAATGAACGGTGGCACACCATCAACACCATCCAGCGGTGTAAATGGTACAAATGGCGTGAACGGCGCGATGCCTGTAACATCAGCACCCCTTGTTGCACAGGTATCAGCGTCAACACCTGTCACTACACCACCCACACAACAACCCACTGCGCCAACACCGGAACCTGCACCCGTTGCATTGGCTACGACCACAGAAACCGTCGGCGGGATCAGCGTAGAAGCGTTGCAGACAGCGATGCTAGAGATTGTGAGCGACAAAACGGGGTATCCGGTAGAAATGCTGGAACTTGAGATGGACATCGAAGCCGACCTCGGCATTGATAGCATCAAACGGGTGGAGATTTTAGGTGCGATGCGTGAGCAATTCCCGCAATTGCCCCAATTGAAGCCGGAAGAATTGGCAGAACTGCGTACGCTCGGCGAAATCGTCGATTACATGCACACTAACGCAGGCGGGGCACCGAC
>DAOTXB010000256.1:0-2363 GCA_034435575.1 Anaerolineae bacterium | reverse complement strand
CTGGAAAAAGCGACTAGCCTTAAGGCGATTGCCCGCGCCGGTGTGGGGGTAGATAACGTTGATCTTGACGTTGCCACACAGCACAACATTGTTGTGATGAATACACCGGACGGCAACACCATCTCCACCGCAGAACACACCTTCGGGCTGATGTTGGCGCTAGCACGATTTATCCCGATCTCCCATCAAGGGATGAACGAAGGGCGCTGGGATCGTAAAACCTTCATGGGCACTGAATTACGCGGAAAAACACTCGGTATTCTTGGATTTGGACGCATCGGGCAAGCTGTCGCAAAACGCGCACTCGCTTTTGAAATGACCGTCATCGCGCACGATCCATTTGTGACCAGCACAGACCTTGATGTCGAACTTGTCGATCTTGAAACATTCTTTGCACAGTCCGATTTTTTGACCCTGCATACTGTCATCACCGACGACACGCGCGAGATTATCCGTAAGGAAAACCTCGATAAGATGAAATCTGGTGTACGGATTATTAACGCCGCGCGCGGGGCACTCATCAATGCGGACGATCTAGCGGAGGCGGTCAAAAATGGGCATGTTGCCGGTGCCGCGCTTGATGTCTATGCGGAAGAGCCACCACCTGCGGATAGCCCGTTGCTCAACGTGAGTAATATCATCCACACACCACATCTCGCCGCTAGCACCCACGATGCACAGGTGCAGGTTGGTCTGGATGCCGCCCAGCAGATCATAGACGGGTTAACATCCGGCAACTATCGCAATGTGGTGAATCAAGCTGTACTGGAAAAGTAAACGCGATCATAAACACAGATGGGGCGCAATTGCCCTACCTGTGTTTTTCTTCATAATTTCTTGATGATTCGGACGTTGATAACCATTGATCCTAAGGTAGTGTCCCCAGGCATCATCTGGTCCACCGTTCAATTGTTGTCGGGTTTTCCACAACAATGCGTTCATCAAAGCCACCGGGAGCATGCGTAGGCATAATATGCATCTTGCCGATGTTGACACAATAATAACCATTATTTGCCAGGTCATGAATCCACGTTTCATGCTGTGACCAGTCATCAAAGGTATATGCGCCAGTGTTATGGGCATACATGCCTGTGAATGTAGCGGCACGGGACGCAACACAGGTTGCACCGGGGCAATATGCTTGACGGAACGAAAGACCATCGGCAACGAGACGATCAATATTAGGCGTAACCTTATGGTCATTGCCCCATGCCTGTATCGTATCGAAGCGTTGTTGGTCAGTCATGATAAGAATAATATTTGGACGTTCTTGGCTCATAAGTTTTCATCCTATGTAGTGTCATTGACAAGGAATGTTGGAGACAATCATTATGTAATGACACATTTTTAACAAACTACCCTTAGACTCGGCTAAATCGAGCTTTCTGCTTAAGAAAATCCTGCGAATGTTCGACTTATTCGACAGCTATTTAGCACATAAGACCTTGAAGTAGTCGCTGTTATGATCCATTAAAACGTGACCCTAATCCGATTGGGCGCTGTTTGTGTGCGGTCAGGAAATCATCCTTCGCTTCGATCTGATTGAGTAACGTCTGCAACGACTCGCGTAACATCTCAATCGGTAAGCCATCAATATTCTGGTATGCCGCCAGCGTCAAGGCATGGAGCGCGACCTCACGGATGAATGCCCCCGGTCTACCAATCAATTTCGGGATAATCTCAAGATGCTGGTCGTCCCAATCCTCACCCAGATACTCACGGAGCATTTTCTCCGCTACATCGCTATCGTCCAGTTCAGGAATAATAAACACACGATCTAATCTGCCCGGACGTTTCATCACGCGGTCATCAATAATTTCGGGGTGGTTGGTCGTCGCCAGCAGAATTGTGCCATGAATATTATTCGGCGTTTCTGAGCCGTCCAATACATTGAGCAATTGTGCTTTGGAGTCGTCATCTAAATACGCGTCAAGTTCTTCCACGATTACGATGGTCGGCGTATCTGAGCTTTCCGCCATACGCAATGCCTGATGAATTTTCCAGAATTTCGCGCCGTGCTGGTTCGCGCCAGAAACATACACCACAAAATAATCATGATCCAATGCCCATTTTGCAATCGCCGAACACAGCATCGTCTTGCCTGTGCCGGGTACGCCAGCAAACAGCAATTTACGAAACGGGTTAATCTTCAAACGTTGATAAATGCTCACACCCTTGGTGAAAAAAGCATCAATATCCTGCAAAATCCCATCTTTGAGATCCATCGGCAGGTAAATATCGTCCCACTCAGTCGTCGCGTCAAACGACACCGCCGCCCCACCAACGATGTAGACCTTTTGCCGGAACGCTGTCGCGGAGCGTGAGGCACGTAGGGCGATTTCTTCAAACGCCAGCCAATCTTC
>DAOTXB010000255.1:0-21857 GCA_034435575.1 Anaerolineae bacterium | reverse complement strand
GTATAGAACAGCGTACTTTCCGACAAGGGTGCCCATGCCATTGGCGAAAAACCTTGGAACACGGTATCGGTTATTGCTCCTCGATTCGTTCCAATGAGCAGTGCTTGTCTGACTGCAAGATTATCTGTTGGAAACACTTCAGTATTGAACAAGAATTGTAATGGTTGTCCCGGAACGATTGCTGGAATCAGTCTAATTTGAGTTGTTCCACTAAGGTTTCGGGCATCTGTTGGCGGTAACTCTCCCATTATATCAACATCACCGCTTTCTAAAGCGAGAAGCCGTGTTGCTTCATCGCGATAAAAACGAAAAACAATCTCTTCCACACTATTTTCAGTGATAGCATCATAGAAAGAAGGTGCCCATGTATATTCAGAGGATCGTCGGATAACAATTTGATCGCCTGGAATGTACTCTACAAATTCAAATGGTCCTGTGCCCACTTGATGAAATTGATAACGATTGCGCGAATATTCTGCTAGCGCAGATGGGCTGGCAATGGCAAGATAAACTTGGCTTAGCGAATCCAACAAAGGGGCAAATGGTTCAGTTAATGCTAGTTGTATTGTGTAATCATCAACGATTGTGTACCCTGCGAAGGAACCAAGCATGAAACGAGATCTTTGTGACGCACTATCAGGATCAAGAATACGATCTAAGTTAGTTGCAACCGCTTGTGCATTAAATGGTGTATCATCATGAAAAGATACGTCTTGACGCAAATTAAATGTATAGAGTAATCCGTCTTCAGAAATCATCCAGCTTTCTGCTAATCCAGGAACAAATTCTCGTGTTTCTGGATCACGATAAATTAGCGTGTCATATACACTTCGTAAAACGATACCCAATTCAGAAGATTGGTTAATGTGTGGATCAATGCCAGATGGTTCTAGGGTCAAGCCATAAACAATACGATTGATGGTGTTATTTTCATCAGTTTTGCCACAGCTAACGATCATGACACCAATAATGAATATAAGAACCATTGATTTTATAAAGCTCATTTCAGCCTTTCCGGTTGCTAATGAATACGCTACGATTCGGGTAATTCGCATTGAGAGATATGCTTGATCATAAAGTAGGTATATAAACTGTGTCCAGATACAACCCAACGTTACTGACACCACCCAAAGAAGAAGAGGTTATCTATCCATATCGACGTGTATGGTATAGCATCACGTTTGAGGTTGGGATACTTATCCTTATAGCCGTATCATTCTTTATCATTTTTGATGTATTGACCATTTCCCTGCCGGAAATTTTCAATAGAGTAATAATAATTTTACTTGCGCTCGCACCTACTCTTTTATGGCTAGTTTTTTCGCTATATCGTGAATATCGTGTGCAAGAGCCACGACCACAACTAGCACTCGTATTTATAATATCAATACTAGCCGCCAATGCAGTAGGTGTTCCACTTCTAGATAATTTTCTCCATGTTGATGACTGGCTAGCATTAGAAGATACGCTTGACCGGATTATTGGGTATACAGTCACAGTTGGAATAGTTCAAGAGGGGATAAAATACACGATATTACGGTACATTATCTGGCCCCAACATCTACGTACTCGACTAGACTCAGTTGCTTATGCTGTAGCTACAGCTATTGGATATGCAACCGTTCTCAACCTACATTTCATCGCTGAAGGCGCAACATCACCCAGCATAGTAGTATATCGCGTGTTATTTAATGTCGCTATTCATATTACAGCATCGGTTATTATGAGCTATGGGCTAGCAGAATTACATTTTTCTCCACGAAATCTATTTTTGCTTCCCACGACTTTGGCACTTGCCGCACTTTCAACGGGAGTAGCAATTCCAATTCGTGCGGGAATCGTGAACGCCGGTTTCTCACTCGGATTTGGCGTGCAAAATCAGTTATTTGGTTTACTGTTCTCGATCGGGTTAATCATAGTTCCAATGATTGCGATGATCCTGCTGTATGAAAATGCTGAAAATCGACAGCGTGAAGCATTTAATGTCGCACAACAGGAGTAGATAAATGTCCATTATTGAAATTGGAGGTACATCGGAGCTAACACGAACCCAGCGCTGGAGCCATTATGTTACTATAGCGATGATTATTATTCTGTTTACCTATGGCTTCAACATAAGAAATAACAGTCTACAAGCGACTACCCTATTCTCTAATATTGAGGTGGGCATTGATGTTCGTTATCCAGCCAACTGGTTATTAGATGAGAATGCTTCTGATTATGAGTTCCGTTTCCGAGATATGTCACGCATTGGCTTTAAGACAGCTATACAAGTTGATGTCGAACCCGTTGCTGAAACAACCAATGAGTGGAATGTGTTAACCACACGGTCATTACGTCGAGCAAATTTGGCGACATATCGTATTTTTGAAATAGATGAGAGCTTTGTATTTCCTGATGGAACAAATGCTACACGTATGATTTATACGTTCACTGATACCGACCCCAACCCATCTCTCGAAAGTTTACCTACCGTTGTTGTTGGTGTAGACATTGTTGTCATCCGACGCGGACAGGCTATTCTGCTAACATTTTTAGCGGATGCGCTTACATTTGATGATGACTTGCCAATATTCGAGCGTTTTCTGAACACATTGGAATTTCAATAAATGTATATAAACTGGCTTGATAATACACGTAGACTTCTTTTAGCATCATTGTTTCTCGTAATGATCTTTGCTTTTGCAGTAGTTATTAGCGCTCAGATTGTGCCTGAATCTGTCGACTTAGACCGTATACAACGTGCGACAGTATATGTTATGCAGACAAGAAACAATTTAGATGATGCTGTTACTTGTATTGGTTCAGGCACAATTGTTAGCCGTAATGGCTTAATATTGACCAATGCTCACAATACCGTTGCAAACGCGAACTGCCCTGGTGAAGAAATTATTATTGGACTAACAACCATAGTAGGAGCGCCACCAATTGTAAGTTACCGTGCAACTGTAATTCAGAGCGATCCCGGGTTAGATATTGCTCTTCTACGCATTGATCGCAATCTTGATGGTCGTTTGATCGATAGTAATACACTCGCCCTACCCTTTGTAGAATTAGCCGACTCATCATCTGTAAATCTTGACGATAGCTTAATTACACTTGGATATCCCGATGCCAATGGCTCCGCAGTAGAAATTCGGCGAAATGTGGTAAGCGGTTTTGTTACTGAGCCTAGTGCGCCGGATAGAGCATGGATAAAAGTTGAAACACGCGAAAATGATCCAAGTATTCCCGGTTTAATGACCGGTGGTGGTGTATATGACCAAGAGGGCTTATTGGTAGGAATTCCCACCACAGCGCCAGTTGTCTCAATAATTGCGGACGCTACTTGTTCTATTCTACAAGATACAAACAGAGATGGATTAGTAAATCGTGGCGATACTTGTGTGCCGACAGGCGGCGCCATTAATGCTATAAGACCGGCACGTTTTGCTGAACCGCTACTACAAGCCGCATCCCTTGGGGTTTCTGTAGATGTTCTGTCTACAGAGCAAGCGATTACGACTATAAGTGGTGCGCCACGTTTTGACCGATTGTTTTTCTCTACCTCCGTTAACGATGGCATGCCAACACGTGTAGTTAACAGCTTACCAGCCAATCCTCAAAGCCTATTTTTGTTTTTTGACTATGAAAATATGACACCTGAAACCGTGTACGAACTAAGCGTAACTGTAGATGGTCGGCCAAATCCCACATTTAGCCTTGCGCCTGTTAGATGGAGCGGTGGTGAACGTGGACTATGGTATATAGGTAGTAGCGAGCAAACTTGGGCAAATGGAATTTACAGATTCACATTGTTCATCAACGGCATTACAAATGGTGAAAATGAAATTGTCATTGGGGGTTCTCCCTCCCCGGAGCCGAGTTTTAGTAATATATTGATTGGTATCTCAGACGAAAGCGGTTTCTCAGGCACAGGATATGTACTTCCTACGGGTAATGAAGTTACTGCCCGATTTATTTATCAAAATATGCAACCAGATACGACATGGCAGGCAATCTGGTATCAAAATCGTGTAGAAATTCCGGGTAGTTTTATTGAAGAACCCCAGTGGAATGATGGCGAGAGTGGATCAAGACAGATAAGTTTGCTTGCACAAAATGGATTATCTCCGGGGCAATACCGTATTGAACTCTATATCAACAATCGTTTAGCGGCGACATCAGACTTCACTGTTGCCGGTGCCGCGCAAGGAGCCTTTCCACGAATATTCTCTGAATTGAAGTTTGTTACAGCAACCTCACCAGATGATGCGGTAAATGCGATTGACTTACCTAATTTTCCAAATACGGTGCGTGATATTTTTGTACTGTTTAACTGGGAACAGCTTGCACCAGGCACATTATGGACAATGCGCTGGTTGGTTGATGATCAAGTGTTTTTTGAGCGCACTGTTCCATGGAGTAATCGTCCAAATGGTGACAATTTTATCGTTAGATTGAGAGGGGCGGATGGTATTCCCGATGGTGCATATCGTATTGAATTGCGTATCAATACAATTGCACTTAATAGTGATGAAGCATCTGTTGGTATTGGACAGTTGCCTATTGATCTATTTTCGGATGCGGAGGGTGTTCAACTTGGTGGGCAAATTGTGGATGCAGAAACACAACTTGGAATTCCAGGTGTCACTTTTATTTTGATCAGTGAAGATTTTTCAGTTGCAGATTTTGTGTGGGATGCGGAGCAAGTGTACGCTTTAGCCGTAACTGATCGCAATGGAAGGTTTCAGCTAGATCGACCATTACAGTTTGAGGCACCATACAGTGTGATCCTTTCTGCTGATGGCTATCTCGCGATTGCAGAAGATGGTATTGTTGTTGACGAAGATACGCCCAACCCCTTGGAAATTAGATTACCTTTAACGAGGGATTGAGTAATGATTGAAAAGAAACGTTTGGATATCGTAGTATTTGAAAGCAATTTAGCCCCTAGCAGAGAAAAAGCGCGTGGAATGATTATGGCTGGCGAGGTCTTTGTGAATGGTGAGATGCGTGATAAACCCGGACATCGAATATCCATCAATGATCACATTACTGTAAAGAACAAACCCCGTTTTGTAAGTCGTGGTGGTGAAAAACTAGCTGGTGCCTTAGTCGACTTTAATTACTCCGTCGAAGGACTTGTGTGTGCAGATGTAGGCGCAAGTACGGGTGGTTTTACGGATTGCCTGCTACAAAATAGCGCATCAAAAGTTTATGCTATTGATGTTGGCTATGGTCAATTGGATTATGGTCTTAGGCAAGATAATCGCGTGATTGTAATCGAAAGAACAAATGCGCGTTATCTGGAAACATTACCAGAACCTATCGACCTCGTTGTGATCGATGCTTCGTTTATCTCTCTTCGGCTATTATTGCCTGTGATCTACGATTGGTTAAAAGCTAATGGAGAGATTATCGCTCTAATCAAACCACAATTTGAGGCAGGTAAGAACGATGTTGGAAAAGGTGGTGTAGTTCGTGACACTGCGATTCATATACGTGTCATTAAAAACATCATTGATTTCGCACAACAGCACCATTTTAATGTATGCAACTTAACACAATCTCCCCTCAAAGGACCTGCCGGTAATATTGAGTTCCTCATCTGGCTGAAAAAGAATGGGGATTGTGCTGCTTCACCTGTCGATATTGAGAGTCAAATAAGAACATTAGTGACAGAGTAGCCTGACTCATCTATTGATCTGGTATAATTTCGGTACTTATTCACAGATACGGAATAAACGATGGATCGTCAGAATATTCGCAACTTTTCAATTATTGCCCATGTTGATCATGGTAAGAGTACACTTGCTGATCGCATGTTGCAGTTGACGCATACAGTCAGTGATCGTGATATGCAAGAACAGTTGCTTGATAGCATGGATTTGGAACGTGAACGGGGCGTGACTATTAAAGCCTCAGCTGTTCGCATGGATTATGAATACAATGATGCGAAATATATTTTTAACCTGATCGATACCCCGGGACACGTAGACTTTACATATGAAGTTAGCCGAGCCTTACAGGCATGTGAAGGTGCAGTGCTGGTTGTTGATGCAAGTCAGGGTATTGAAGCACAAACACTGTCAAATGTGTATCTAGCACTAGAACAAGATCTTGAACTCATTCCAGTCATTAACAAAATTGACCTGCCTGCCGCACGTCCTGATGATGTCGCACAAGAATTGGAAGACTTACTAGGTATTTCCAGTGATGAGATGATCCGTATCTCAGCGAAAAGCGGCATAGGCATTGAGGATGTGTTACAAGCTGTTATTGAACGTGTTCCAGCACCAACAGGAGAAATAGACAAGCCATTGCGATCACTTGTTTTTGACTCTCATTATGATGTTTATAAGGGTGTAGTGGCATATGTTCGAGTTGTTGACGGCGAACTTGAAGAAAATGACATGGTGAAATTATTCGCCACAGGTGCCAAGTTTGATCCTGTAGAAATTGGTGTTTTCAATCCTAGCATGAAGCGTGTGAAGAAAATAAGCGCTGGTGAAGTTGGGTATATTGCAACAGGACTGAAGACAATACAGGAGTGTCGTGTTGGAGATACCGTTACATTATTTAATGGTGGCACAGATCAGCCATTACCTGGATATAAACAAGCAAAACCGATGGTATTTGCCGGTATATATCCAACAAACAATGATGAATACCAGGATTTACGAGATGCACTAGAAAAGCTACAACTGAACGATGCGGCATTAGTGTATCAACCTGAGAGTTCACAAGCATTGAACTTTGGTTTTCGCATCGGGTTTCTCGGATTATTTCATATGGAAATTGTTCAAGAACGACTTGAGCGTGAATATGATCTCGATATTATTGCAACTGCCCCGAGTGTAGAATATCGTGTACATAAGAAAAATGGTGAAAAGATTGAAGTTGATAGTCCAGCTCAACTTCCTGATGAAAACGAAATTGAAGAAATACTTGAGCCATGGATGAAAATCCAGATATATACCCCACAAGAACATATTGGGGCAATTATGGATCTTGTCATCAAAAAACGTGGCGAGTACGAAACCACAGAATATTTAGATCAAACTCGCGTTGTCTTGCATTATAGAATGCCTCTATCAGAACTCATTGTAGATTTTTATGATCGGCTTAAGAGTGTCTCGCGAGGATATGCGAGTTTAGATTATCAGTTTTTTGAATATCGTATTGATGATCTCGTGAAGTTGGATGTTCTGGTGAATAATGACCCAGTTGATGCGCTTGCAATGATTGTTCACAGAGATCATTCATATCATAAAGGGCAAAAATTAGTCAGTAAGCTGAAAGAACTAATTCCAAGACAAATGTTTGTCGTGCCCATTCAAGCGGCGGTTGGTAAACGTGTGATTTCCCGCGCAAATGTGAGAGCCATTCGTAAAGACGTACTCGCAAAGTGCTATGGCGGAGATATTACTCGTAAAAAGAAACTGCTGGAAAAGCAGAAAAAGGGCAAGAAAAGAATGAAGATGATTGGATCAGTAGAAGTGCCACAAGAAGCATTTATGGCACTCTTGAGTTTAGATGACGATGATTAACGCATTAATCAGGTAAAGTATTTGGGGGCGGTTGATCTGTCCATTGATCTACTGCCCTCTTCTGTGATATTGAAAGTTGATCCCGCGCAACAAGAGTATTGGTAATATCCTGAAGGTCGAAAAGCGAATGACAGATTAAATCATCTGAAGAATTTCCAATGTTAACAACACTCAAGGCTTGAACGACATCTAATCCCCCTGCTGTGCCTCGTTCGATTAATTTGCGTTCGCGTTGTGAATTTGTACTAGTCCATACATTCAGAATCAAACAGGTCGGATGCCCTACATCATAAGCACCGACCAAGTCTTTAGTGACTGATATATATGTCTCTTGTGCATAGACGAGAGGTAGATGTAGACGTTGCCCCACTAACACGCCGATGCCAAAGCAATCCACAGGGCATAAAATACGCTCTAACTGCTTTCGACCAGCTAACTGCACAAGCTCTAAAGCTGTCTTTTCAAGTAATTGTGGATAAGACGGTAATAGGTTCAAATTAAATCGGATCGGTGCATCGTCAAAGTACCCGAATTGAATTAGACCTGCCCGAATAAACGGGTCAATGTCCATTGAACTGATCCAGTGCTTGTTGAAACTTGTTTATGAAATCATCCCCAGTGTCGCTATAGACAACCTCATCTCCAGCAATACGTAAGCTCACACGTTTCCCATTAAGTAAATATTCCAAGGTGCTGGTTTGAGATATATAGCGCCCTAATTTGCCTCCATCTAACACAAAAACCCCCAGTCTATCTGGCATAACATCAGGCTCCTCAATAAAAGTCATGGCATCAACATTGAATGCGGTGTCATCAGCAAGTTGGTAGTATGATTTATCGGCAAATAAGCCGTTAAGGATTGTCAAATAGTCTGATCTCACATATGCAATAGTACGTTCAAGCGCTACCGCACCTGCGGCGCCAAGTGCCAGATATGCGGGAAAGTCGAACATATACCCGCGCACACGATTTTGTGAAGCCTTTATGAGTACTTTACCAAATGGTAAGAACGGATCATCATAGCGCTTCATTGGTAAAGGCAATTTCAATAGCTTCGGTGATACATTAAGGATGGTTAGTGCATCACCTGTAGAAAGTACATGGGTTAGTCGGTCACTAAATATTTTGGTCATCATGAATTTCCTTTAATAACCTCCAGGCAGACGCTAATGACCATGTAGTAACCCATCGCTTTGCAAGTTCGGACTGACCACCAAAGCCATAAACTCTCTGACGAACCTTATCTTTTGAACGAACAACAACCACAGTAGCTTCACTAGCATCATCGTTATCATCAACATCTGGTTGACAAAGTACGATTATCGTCACTGTAGCCTCATTCTGGGAATGTATATGTGCCGCGAGTTGTGACGCATATCCGCTAACAGTATCTGCATTGAATGGATATTGAGCCATGATAGCATCAGGTGAATGAAACGATTGATGAAGCGAGACAATCTCAGGATTAATATTGTGCAAAGATTTTGCAATTTCACCACCTAAACCAGCTTCAATGATAGTAATTGTTTCACCATGAGCATCTAGAACATCAATTATTACGCGTTCTAGTGTATCTTCATCTGATCCAAAGATGAAATCCCCGGCTTGCTCACGCACAGAGGATTCGATAATGTTGATCATTTTATCAGCAACAGTTGGGCTTTCTGCTTTTGCTGTAATACGTATATCAATCTGACCACTGTGTGCGGCAAGACCAATGCTAGGATTAGATGAATTGAGCAAATCATTACCAAGCAAATCATCAAGACTACTTTCACCAATTCCCGCTGTCTTAAGTGTTTTAGCCTTAATAATCCCAAGTTGGTACTTATCCCGTAAATAAGACACAACAGAGTTAGTCATCAAATATTTCATTTCACGAGGCACACCGGGCAAACTTACTACTACATTTTCTTGATGTTCTACAATGAAGCTTGGAGCAGTGCCTACAGGATTTTCGATAACAATTGCATTATCTGGAAGATACGCTTGGCGTTTATTGTTCTCTGTCATTTTGACACGAAAACCTTCAAACCGTGCCCGAATCTGGTCTAACAAATTTTGATGAAATACCAATTCACGATTAGTGGCAGTGGCGACAGATTGTCGTGTCATGTCATCGACAGTTGGTCCTAATCCACCACAGGTGATGATAACGTCAGCTCTCGACATAGCAATCTGTAGTGCATTTACAATTCGTGCCTCATTATCTCCCACTGAAGTCATATAAAAAATGTTGATCCCAAGATCGCGAAGCGTTCGCGCAAGATACACAGAATTAGTATCTGTAAGCTCTCCTAACAGAATTTCTGTACCGATACTTACAATTTCAGCAGTTATGTTATTTGTCATAAGGTCTCATTTCTTTATTTACCTATCAATAATACACAATCAATTATTATGAGAAAACCTACTAATTTTTGGCAAATTGCAAATTACACACTATAATCAACAGCGAAATTGAGCACAGAAATATGCAAATATTTTATGCATAGTGCACAATAAAGTTGTTAGTTGTCGTACTTAGTTGATTACTGCCATTACAGGAGGGAAATAGTGGCAAGTGTAACCTTTAATCATGTTAAGAAAGCTTATGGTAGTACAGTTGTCGTCAAAGATCTCAACATTGCGGTCGCAGACAAAGAATTTCTTGTTTTTGTAGGCCCATCTGGATGTGGTAAATCCACGAGCTTGCGTATGCTTGCAGGTTTGGAAGAGATTACTGACGGCGAAATCCTTATTGGTGATCGCGTTGTTAACAACGTAGCACCGAAAGACCGTGATGTTGCGATGGTCTTCCAGAGTTATGCGCTTTATCCGCACATGACTGTATTTGATAATATGGCTTTTGGTCTTCGCCTTCGCAAGACCCCTAAGCAGATTATCGACCAACGTGTAAGAGAAGCGGCAGATAGTTTGGGTATTGCCCAATTACTTGATCGTCGTCCGCGCCAGCTTTCTGGTGGTCAGCGTCAACGTGTTGCTGTTGGTCGTGCCATTGTGCGTGAACCTGCTGTATTCCTTATGGATGAGCCGTTGTCAAACCTCGACGCGAAATTACGTGTTGAAGCCCGTTCCTTTATTAGTAAACTTCACCAGCGCTTAGAAACTACATTTATTTATGTAACCCACGATCAAGTAGAAGCTATGACAATGGGTACGCGTATCTGTGTGTTGAACTCGGGTGATCTTATGCAGATTGATAGCCCATTCAACTTATATCACAATCCGCGAAATGTATTTGTGGGTGGATTCATTGGTAGTCCGTCTATGAACTTCTTTGATGCGACATTGAACCAACGTGATGGTGACCTGTATGTTGATACCGGCATATTCGAACTGAAGATTCCGGAAGCAAAGTCCGCACCATATCGTTCGCATGCTGGCAAGAAAGTCATCTTTGGTGTACGTCCTGAAGATATCCATGATGCAGAATATCAACCACCAGGGATCATCCCTTCACCGGTTGAAGCAAATGTGGATGTTATTGAACAGATGGGTAATGAAATGATTATCTACCTGGAAGAAGGCGGAAAGACCTACATTGCACGCGTTGATCCACGTACGCAGGCACGTATTGGTGCACGTATGGGTTTCGTTGTTAATATGGATAACGTACACATTTTCGATGTCGATACTGAAACCTCATTGGCATACGAACAGAAAAAAGAAGAATTTGAACGCGTAGACTAATTCATTTGGTCCCGCATAGAAGAAATTTAAAAGAGCCGTGATCATACATCATGGCTCTTTTATAATACAAGTTCAGTCTAATGAAGATGGTTATAATCGTGCCAAAACCTTACGAAATTTGTAACCATAGACAATCATACCCTGCTTGCCTTCTGTGGCAAGTTTCCGGGTAACCATCTCAACACGGTCACCAATCGCAACTTCACTATCTACATCCGTAAGCTGGGCAGTGACGATTGGACCTTCATCAAGTTTTATCAGTGCAAGAAAATATGGACCATGTTCTACAAATGATTCGGGCGGATCTTGCACAATAGTGAAACTGTATACCTCACCTAACCCGGAGAATGCAAATGTCTCACGTTCAAATTCGATAGAATGTACTTGACTCTCCATCGCTTATGCGGCGACTTCGGTTTTATTATTTGTTGCAACAACCGGAACAGCTTCAATAACTTCAAGAGTTGACATATCTTCAACAGGAATTGGACGATCTTCAATACTAACATCGCCAGAGTTATAGCGAACACCTTCAAGGCGGTATCTTTGGGAATTCATACGCCAGTGACGTGAAATTTGCATAATTATTAACTCCTTTAGCGCCAAAGGCGCGATTTATTGTTTGTACTAAAACGAACAATCTACGCTAATATTAGACATAATACACTCTCAAAAACTATCACTGAGAGAGAAAAACTATCATGAGAGCCTTTGAGAGCCTAGACTGATAATAGATGAGTAATGACCGTACTACCCAATCCACCAATATTCTGTGTCAGTCCGACCTGTGCATTTTCTACTTGATTCTTGTCTGCACGACCTTGTAATTGAAGAACAGACTCAATGATTTGGTAGATACCCGTTGCACCAATCGGATTACCTCTACTCTTTAATCCACCGAATGTGCTTATTGGTGTTCTTCCACTCAAGCCTATATGCTTACCATGATCGCTAGCTAATTCCCAACCTTTTCCAGCTTCAGCCAGTCCTATAGCCTCAATTGATAGCGCAGTCAAAATCGTGAAGGCATCATGAAGTTCAAAGAAACTAATATCCGAAAGCGGTAAGTCAGCCTGCTTTAGCGCTTTTTGTGTTGATATGTTGACCGCTTTTAATCGAAGCATCTGTTGTCGATCTTGAATCTTAAACCGATCTGTTGCTACAGCACTTCCGACGACTTTTATAGGTTGACTAATGAGATCTACAGCCCTGCTATTTGCGGTTAAGATGATAGCCCCTGCACCATCAGCATCTGGCGCACCATCAAACAAATTAACAGGATTTGCAACCATAGCCGCTTTACTGAAAGCACCTTGTCTTAGAGTATTTTTGAACATTGCATTGGGATTTAATCGCCCATTGTTATGTGCATTTATGCTGAAACCTTCAAATGCAGGTAATTCAACCTCATATTCGTGCATATAGCGTCGCATCAACATCCCTGCAAGTGCAGGTAAAGAGGCACCGTGGATAGACTCATAGTCAGCATCAATACCGACATTACGTGATTCTACACGTGCGCCAGCAATAGCATCGGTTGATTTTTCTACGCCAACAACAGCAACAGTATCCACAAGACCAGATGCCACAGCAAGATAACCTGCCCGAAAAGCGGCTCCTCCTGATGCATCTGCCGCTTCTATACCTATAGCTTCTATGCCCGATATACCCGCTTGATCTGCGATTAGAGCACCAAGATGAGTTTGACTACTAAATGTAGAACTAAAAGCATTACCCACATAGAGTGCATCCAACTCACTAATATTTGCATCTTTAATTGCCTTGAGTAAAGCATCTGCTGCTAATGTACGCAGACTTTGTGACCAGTGCTCACCTACAGGGGTCATACCTACCCCAACAATTGAAACATCTCTCATTATATATATCCTAATCTTTCAATTTTCCACGGTAACGGCAATATGTAGCATAGTCAATTTCAGTACGGCGATTAATGTAATCACGCGTTTTTGGCGCACGATCCCGTATTTTCTGGATATTCTCGGTAACCAATAGATCAAATGAATCTGAGCCTGCTCCACTACCATAACTGACCATTAGAATACGGTCGCCAGGTTCTGCAATGTCTAAGATAGCGGTTAAACCAACCATACAGGAGCCAGAATAGACGTTTCCAATTTCACCAGCCAGCAAACCATATTGAATTTGCTCCGGTGAAAAACCTAACATCTTAGCCGCACGGCTCGGAAACTTCACATTAGGTTGATGGAAGACTGCGTAAGTATAGTCGTCTGCGGTTGTACCCATCATTTCCATCAAAGCCTTTGCAGAAGAAAGCGTATGATTAAAATACGCAGGCTCTCCAGTAAAGCGATCGCCATGGCTTGGATAATTCTCTCCAGAACGCCGCCAAAAATCTGGCGTATCTGTCACAAAACTATAACTTCCTTGATACACAGCACATGCTGTTTCAGCTGGACCCAGAATAAATGCTGCCCCACCAGACGCGGCAGTATATTCAAGTGCATCGCCCGGGCGCCCTTGCGCCGTGTCCATCCCTATACTGAGCGTATATGTACCCATACCGCTACCAACCATGCCTATGGAAGCCTGTACGGCTTCAGTCCCAGCTTTACAGGCAAATTCCCAGTCAGCCGCTTGTATATTAGGCGATGTTCCGATACTCTCTGCTACAATTGTACTCGTTGGCTTTACCGCATAAGGGTGACTCTCGCTACCAACCCATACGGCGCGTAATTGTTCCGGGCTTATTGGCGCACGAGCAAGAGCATTTCGTGCAGCTTCGATGGACATAGTGGTGACATCTTCATCCAAACCAGCGACTGCTTTTTCTTTGATTGGGCTACCGCCCAGTCCATTTGTCCAAACACGCGCAACCTCACTTCCAGGTAATCGATAGCGCGGAATATATGCACCATATCCAACAATACCTACTTGCCTATCCGAACGCATCAAATTTGATGACATATCATTACTCATTTAGTGCTCCTCGATCCAAAGTTGAACAAGCTCCTTAGCTCGCTCTAAACGAATATTGTTTTCTTCAATCATATGTTCAACAATCATGGGAATTGCCTCTTGAACAGCCCCTGCGGCGGCGGCTAATTGACGCGCATGCATTCGCATATGCCCTTTTTGTATGCCTTCAGTCGCAAGTGCTCTAATTGCCGCAAAGTTTTGTGCTAGCCCAACAGCAGCTATCACTTCAGCAAGCTCCTGTGCAGATTTTACGCCAAGAATCTCTAGCGCAGTTTGGGCTTTAGGGTGTACTCGAGTGGCTCCACCAACAATGCCAACAGCTAAAGGGACATCTATTGAACCATGCAAATTACCAGCTTCATCTTGCCACCATTTTGTTAAGCTACGATATGTGCCATGACGGGCAGCAAAGGCATGTGCGCCTGCTTCAACTGCCCTCCAGTCATTGCCGGTTGCTAGTACAACAGCGTCAATACCATTCATAATGCCTTTGTTGTGTGTTGTGGCACGGTACGGGTCTATTTCAGCAAGAATACCAGCTTCGACGATAGCACTAGCAACTGCGTTCCCGCTAAGATCATGACGCTTTAGTGAGTTTGCGAGAATCATCCCGGTAGCAAAGGCTCTGCGCTCGGTTGATAGATTGCTTAGGATTTTTAGGTTCACCCTACCTCTTGTAATTTTTTCGATCATGGGCGCAATGTGTTCTAAAGCGGTGTTTATCGCGTTCGCGCCCATTGCGTCACGACAGTCATAATGTAAATGAAGTATCAACATTGAACCAGCTATAGGGTGCTCAATGGCTCTTATTTGAATGTCGACTGCTCCTCCGCCTCTTTTGACGATACTTCCGCCGACTTCATTTGCTTTAATCAAAATGCTCTGTTTTTTTTCTTCTAAATCGATTCTTGCACTTTCTATGTCGATTATGTCCAGTATTTGTATTTGTCCAATCATGATTGGTGGTGTGCTTGATGTTTTAAACCCGCCACTCTCGCGAAACAATTTACCGGCAAATGAAACTGCTGCAACTACTGATGGTTCTTCAATAACCATTGGTATAAGGTAGTCTTTTTCATTCACTAAAAAGTTAGTTGCAACTGCAAATGGTAATCGAAATGTGCTAACAACGTTTTCTATCATGTTGTTAGCATCCTCAATGGATAGGTCTGTTTGCTTTGAGAGGTTGCTCCACGCCTTTATTTCTAGCTTACGTTCCTCTATAGTTTTTTTGTAAAACTTGTTTAGTTGGGATGTTTTGTGTGTTTTCATAAAGTTTAATTTAGCATTTACTTGCTTTCAAAAGCTATCATTTGCTGTGTTTAATGGTTTTTAATGACTATGCGAAATAATTATGTTTTAATGATTACTCGGCGGGGCAATAGCCAGCCCTATGTACCACAGTACAGCATTTCTTGCATTGCGGTACTCTCTGGATTCATGGTCACAGTGCGACAGTGCCTGCGACTGAGGAGTTACCCCGGGAGCCATTTGGTGAATATGGTATTCAAAAATCATTGATAGAACGCTATCTCATGCGGGAAGCTCGTCTCAATGGATTTCCAGTGACAGTCATCCATCCAGGACATATCACCGGTCCGGGCTATCCTACTGTGAACCCACAGGGTAACCGGGATAATCGTGTCTTTGAGACGATTGCAAAAGGCGAAATCCTGATGTTACCCAACATCGGCATGGAAACGGTGCATCACGTTCCTGGTGAAGATGTTGCACAGTCGTTTATAAAAGCAATTAATAATTGGAGCACATCAGTTGGAGAGAGTTTCCATGTCGTTTCCCCTTCTGCGATTACATTGCGCGGTTTTGCCCACGCTGTTGCAAGATGGTTCGGGCACGCAAAAGCCAACATTGAATTTTTGCCTTGGGAAGAATTTCGCAAACTTGTTGATAAAGAAGTCGCAGAAAAACTTGGGATCATATCGCCCATAGTCCTAACGCAAATATTGAAAAAGCATGTCGCCTGATAGGTTATGAGCCACAATACTCATCATTGCAGGCAGTGAAAGAAAATGTTGATTGGCTAATTACGAATAAGAAAATTTCAGTTTGAGATTTTTTTGTATGGATTTGAGTGATGCACGCTGTCACAGCACTCCGTGCCCAAAATCGCAAGTGATTTCGCAATCATACTAATAAGGCTTGAACCTAAATTACACAATATTTGTGACTATTTTGCCATTTATAGCAATATTGACCCGAAAAACAAAAAATCTCGAGGACATAGGATTCGAACTCTAGTATTGTGATTACTGCTCAGATAATTCGAAAATTAACGAAAAAGCCCCGAATTTTGCCGCTCTCGCTGTATTCGGGGCTTTTATCTTAATTTTGTGTTGATTGTGACCCTAAAGGCTTTAACTGGAGATTAGATTAGTCAGCCTTAATACCAATCAAGCCGACCAGAAAACGATGTACCGGATACAGCAGGCTGTACATAACAGGTACAACGATTAGTGTCAAAAGTGTACTACTGAAAACACCACCAACAACAACTGTCCCCAATTCAGCGGCAATAATGGCACCCTCAGATAGACCAACTGTCAAAGGCATTAAAGCAATGATGGTTGCCAATGATGTCATGAGAATGGGACGTAAACGCCTACCGCCAGCTTCAATCAAAGCATCAAACAACGCCATACCACGTTCAGTACGATTAGAACGGACACGATCAATCAGAACAACAGCATTCGTGATAACCAGACCCAAAAGCATGAGAATACCAATTAGTGCTGATATACCAAGTACACGATTAGTAAGCGTCAGCGCAATCGCGGCACCGACTGGTGCAACAATTACACTCAAGAAAATAGCAAACCAATACACCGCAGAGCTAAATGTCAGGATCAAAATGACCACAACAATCACTGATGCAATACCGATTGCCAACAGAAGGCTTTGAATACCTTCAGTTTGTAGTTCACTCTCAAAACCCTGTCCAACAGTCAGACCTTCTGGTAAATCTGGTAGGTCTTCAATTTGTTGAATAGCCAACTGGGAAACACCAATAGTATCTTCGGTTTCTAGTTCTGCTGTATACGAAATTGCAGGTTCAAGGTTAACTCTAATGAAGGACTCTGAATCTTCTCCTCCAGCTAATGCATCACTCAAATTACTTGATGCATTAGCAATGCCCTCAATGCTATTCAATTCACTGATAATTGCCTGATCCAGCGCAATTCGCTCATCAAGGTCATCTGGCAAACCAGAGACAACCAGAGCAAAACCACCAAAGCCACCATCAGAAGCAGATGCGGCAGATACCACAACATTGTCCTCGCCAAAAATTTCATTCGCTGCTTCTCGGATATTCACCGACCATGTATCAAGTGCATCAGATGAATCATTAATGCCAATAGTCAAACTTGCTTGATTCTCAAATACGGAGCCACCTGTAAGTAATGCGCCAATATCAAGCCCACTACCACCGATAATGGTTTGAACAGTACCAAGAACCTCTTCAGGAATTTCTTCGGTAATGTAATTCTCCAATTCAGTAACCATTTCGTTCGTATCAATAATACCTGTAGAGGATGGTAACTCAACCAATACCGCGATTTGTGGTTCTCCAAAGCTAGGCAAAAACGCTACAGGACGTTGTCCGAATAGAAATCCACTGAACATTAATGAAAGAAAGGCGAGTAACAAGACAATACCGCGGTTACGCCAATTCGCTAAAGACCAGCGTAAAACCGGAAGGTAGTAATTGGCGATCCATATGTCTTTTTCTTCTGGCATATCATCAATACTTAAGAAGATAAATGCCATCACAGGAACTACCGTAACAGCCACGATGAACGATCCAGCAAGGGCATAGGTTACAGCCAAGCCAAATGGCAGGAAGAAGGCACCAATCAGCCCTCCCGTTAACCCTAACGGCAGGAAAACAACTACAGCAATTAATGTAGCAATAAAGATTGCCGCAGAGACATCACGAGTTCCTTCTAATACTGCTGTACGCTTATCTTCCCCACTTTGCATCTGTCGGAAAATATTCTCCAAAACAACAATCGAGTCATCAACGACACGACCAACAGCAACTGTTAAACCAGATAGCGTCATGATATTTAACGTTAAGGAGTCCGGGAAAACTCGCAGAATGAAATCGAAAAATGCAGAGTCTTCTGCTAAAGGTACTATCAGGTCATGCATGAATGGTGAGAACCATCGCATACCGACGAATGCTGTTAAGATTGAAAGTGGAATACTTACCGCAATCACAAGAGTTGCCCGCCATGCTGGATCTGGTAAATCCTGTGGCCACAATAAGATGACCAATGCCGCCGCAAATCCGAATATCGCCAATACTTGGAAAACAACATCTGTGACATTTAGGGCAAAAAGTGCGCCAAGAATAATCGCAAATATCACTCCTAGGACAATACCTGTAGTACGGCGCGGTCCTTTAGCCCAAACGCCAGCGCTCAGAAAGATCAAGATAATGATTACCGCAAAAATAGCACCTAGAGTTCCCTCACGCGCTACACCTTCAATTGACTCTTCAACAAACGAAGACTGTTCATTGACAATGTCGACTTTAATATTTTCATTTTCTTCGTCAATCAAGTTCATGATTTCTTCTACTTGACTATACGAAGTTACTGTATTCGCTTCCTGTGTCTTGAATACAGTAATCAGCAAACTAGGAGCAAAGTTCGCCCGCGTGACTTGATTTTGTGGTCTAAATACCTCACCACCTGATTGCGCCCGTTCAAGAACGTCATCAGGGAACCTCGCCTTAACCTCGTCAGAAAACAGCAGAATCGCCTGAGGACGTAAGGCATTAATAAATGATGGATCATTTTCTACAATGTAATCAAACGCCTCTGTGCTCATATTTCCTAATAGATTAGGAGCAAATCCTCGCCCATTCGATGTATCGAATAGACTATTGACGAAATCAGCAGGTGCCCCAATTGCATCAGGGAAGCGAAATAGGTCAAAGGCATTATCAAATTCACGTACACCACCAACAAAGCCTGCAATCGTCTGCCATTCCGGGTTAAGTGAAGGTGCCGATGGATCAGCAGGTATAATATCTGTCGTGTAGAGATCCGCTTCTAAAACGGCAAAAGCAGATTCTTGTTCACCATTTGCGATACCTGTGATCTCTTCAACAATATCCTCATCTAACGAAGAAACGAATTCTTCTGGTAAATTAGCAAGCACAGGGCGTGAAAACTTCATAAGCACGTCAGAATCAAGCGATTGATAGAAATCCTCATCATTCAAAGCGAAGTAGCGAATAGCGCCTAAGGAAAGGCTATCAAACAAACGAACCTCATATCCTTCAAACTGATCAGGTACAGCTTCATTGATCACATTTAAGAAACTAGCAGGGTCGTTATTGCTAATCGTGATAACATCAGCGACAGTTTCTAAAGGCATATCAGAAAACTGTGGCTGACTCGCTAACACATTCCAAGAATTGTCTAATGGTGGCGCATAAGCATCCAGTAACAAGACATCATCGGGGAGCAGGTTATATACATCCACAGATAACCGTTCTGCGAAAGTAGTATCAGTCTCCGCAAGATATTCATATGCTTCCACCGGTATTGATTGAATGATCAATGCAGGATCGATTGGGATTTCAGGAATTTCGACACCTTCGGGTAAGGTAGCCGGATCAACAGGAGGCGCAGACAACAAACTTAAAAGCTCTGCACCGCCGATTGTGTCTGAACCCAACAAGGCTGAAAATTCTTCTGGCAAGGGAATAATCAATAAATCATCCGCTGTGTCTAACTCAGTGCCGAAAAACGCTCCGATCGGCAGAAAGCTAATTGGAAGCGCTGGTCCTTCAGGAATATCAGCTAAAGGATCATCTGATTGAGTCGCATCAGGCTCATCTTCAGCATCATTATCTACTGATTCAACAATTTCAGATGAATCATCATTCATACTAGCTGAATCAATTTCAGATGTATCTGAAATCACAGTAGAAATGCTAAAAGTTGCAAGTGGAATATCAGAAAAACTAAATGAGCGAAGTTCAGGAGGCGAAATACGCCATTGATCCGGTAAATCAACCGGTTGAAGCTCAACATTTTCACCGGTGACATTCTCAGCAAGTACCGCCGCCGCTAGCGCATCACGCGTGAAGCCGTCAAGATTTGCAACATAATCCTCGGGTAATACGGCAAAAACATCTGGAGACATCGCCACAAGTTGTTCTGCGGAAAAATACTGTACCATTCCCGGCTCAATTTCAAGCATTTGAGTAACAACTTCTGGGGTCAAATCATCAGTTTGCCCTATCGCACCAACAATTTCACCATCATCATAAAAATCATTAAAAATTGCAGATAGTGAGCGCGTCAATGTGGTGATTTCAATCAAATCTAAAGCTGTTGAAAAATGATCAACTTGCCAGCTTGCAGGTAAGTCAGGAATATCAGTAGAAAATGACACGTCAGTCTCGGCGAGGGCTTCTACAGCATTTTCATCTAATGTGGAAACACCGTCAATCCGATCAGAAATTGCATTCCAACTATCCAAAGACAAACGCAAAAGAAGTGAGTCTGAACTCACTACTTCAATATCCACATCATCTGGATTAACCTCAAGACTACCCTCTTCTCCTGGAAGGGCTTGCCCGCCAGCGACGGTTACATTGGCAACGTCAGCAATAGCATCGAGTTGTGGGATGATCTCCGCATCTACAAGTCGTTGCAATAAACTACGGTTATCACTAGCTAAGTCACGAGACTGCGCTAAATAGGCAAGCGCCTGCATCAACGTTTCATCCGAAAATGATGACCAAACCTCTGGTGTAAGTTGAAACAAGAAATTAGGGTCTTGCTGTGCAAGATATAAAATCATTTCTGGCGTAGCGTCCGCAAGCAATGAAGTCGCAAACTCGCGCGCATTACTGTCCGCTGGTGGTGAAATTCTTCGCAACGGGAACCATACTTCATCGACGGCTGATTGTAACTCTGCACGCAGTCGTTCTTGATCCAATCCGAAGTCATTAAAGGCGATCAGCACACTACCAAAAGCGCCTGTCGTTGTTGATTCAATATTGATGACATCCTCTACATTATTAACCGACGCTTCCAAGCGTTCGGTAACAACGGTCAAGACTTCATCACCAGTTAAACCAGATACTTGAGCCAGAATGATGGTCTGAGGAACATCAATTGGTGGCAAAAGCTCTTGATTAAGTTCTGTAACCGCGACCACGCCAAGTATCATCAGCACAACCGTCAGTGAAATTGTTACCACACGAAAGCGCAATGAAAGTGTGGTTAAAACGTTGAAAAATGCCTTCATATGCAAACAGCTCCCTAATGAGAATAATCAATCATGCGTACAGTTATATGCAACACATGATCCGTTATGTAGTGTTTTGTGGAAACTACTTTGTGAATTATACAACAAAAAAGCGTAGAGTTTACGAGTATAAAGGAAAATCACCTTATTAAAGAAACTTCTTCACGACAACAATCATAATATCATCAAAAACACTGCTTTTGCATCATATCATAAAAGACTATACGTATTTTACTTAACAAGGTTTCAAAACATAATAATTCCACAAGAAAATACCACTTACGACTGTAGTGAACCCCTGAATTTGGACACAGGACTAAATGAAGTAAACTGTGTTCACAAGGGAGTGTAGCATGAGCAGAAGAAAACGTCGGACATTTA
>DAOTXB010000254.1:0-6529 GCA_034435575.1 Anaerolineae bacterium | reverse complement strand
GGTGATGTGCGGGCGATCAGCGATCTTGACCGTCTGTTCGACCTGCCAGAACCGCGTTATAGTCCGTTTAATGTCCCGCGTGATAAGCAATATCTGCTGTATTTTCTGGAGGTGAAATGAGTCAATTCAAGGTCGCCACGCCGGATCAAAGACGAGGGGCATCTCACGCGGAGACAGTCGTTGCGGGTCGCCCCCTGTTCGGGGAATGCGATAAACGCCTGTACCACCCGCAAAATTTGAGCGAAACAATACCCATGTACCATCCGATGACCATGATGGCGAGTCAATCACATTCTGCCCGACGCTGTGTAAGGCGGTGCGTGTGTCGTCAGCAACATCGAGGAGAATGAGGGCGCTTTGTCCGGTGCGGGTGGTCTGTGTGAGTGCGATGTAATCCCCCTTCGGCGACCAGATCGGCTGGGTGTTGATGCGGACATTTTCGACGAGCACACGCACGTCATTTTGTGCCATGTCGATCAGTAGCAGGCGATTATTGCTCGATTCTCCATCGACTACGGCGAGTAGATCTGGATTTTGTGGTGACCACACCGGCACACGCAGGTTCTGTGCCACCTGTGGTAAAAATGCCTGTATGCCCGATGATTCTGCTTCCAAATTAAGCTGAAACACGCCGTTTTCGGTGGCATAGACAAGTTGATTGCCATCATTTGACCAATTTGGTGTATCGGTGACGACGTCGTTCGTGGTCAATTGAGTGGTTTCTGCATGGTTGGTCGGCGCTTCCAGTAAATAGAGTTCATATGCCCCACTATTCCGGTCAGATAAAAACGCGATTGCGTCACTATCCGGTGACCACGCCAGCATAGAATTGCTGATGTTACGTTCGGTTTGGGTCAGGTTGCGGGGTGCGCGTCCACTGGGATCGGTCAGATAAATGTCACGCTGATAGATATAGGCTATGTGGTCACCATCTGGCGACCATGTGGGGCTAAACGTATTGTCTTCGCTATAGGTCACACGGTGTAAGATGTCGCGCTCAACATCTAACGTAAATACTTCATAGTGGTCAAACAAATAGGCGTTGAACAGAATGACATCGCCCTCAAAATCCAGTAGTGACCAGATACTGAGTAGGCTCAGGATAGGGAACAGCACAATGGCAGAGAGGCGTGTTATGACAGAGGTGACGGACATCGTGTACGTGAAGCTCCCTTTCAGAATAACGAATTGCCTGTAGGTTGATTTTACCGGATGACCGTGTTTGAGGGCATGGTTGAATTGGCGTTTAGGTAAACAAAAACGACCCCGCATATTACAGGATCGTTGAATTTGTTTATTGGATTATCATAACGCGTTATAGGGTGACAATCTTCTGGGCAACGCGCAGTTGTTTGGGGAAAATCGGTAAGAATTCGATCAGGTTATCGTACCTATTGCCCACTTCTTTGAGGTAACGGCGCATCACACTGACTGTGCCGGGTAACAGCGCCATGCCATAGGCTTTTTTCTGCATAAGCACGTAAGATTTGTAATCCATCTCACTGACGTGTGTCTCAAAATACATAGCGACCGCCGCCATCGAGAACAGCGCGGTAAATTGATCTTCCCATGTCGGGTGTTGTGCTTTGAACTGATCCGCGACAGGTAATTCGTCTTTGCTGATCTCCGCCAATGCGTCCGGGTCTGAGCGCAAATAATTGATGAGCAACGCCCGCCCGAAGACGTTTAACGCAACCTGATAACTATGGGTGAGCATGGTGGGTTCGTCGTAGGGCCAGGGTGGACTATCGCCCCATGCCAGCGGTGGCGGTGCAATGCACACTAGTTCATTACCCACGCGCAAGCCAAGATCAACCGAACTTGGATAGCTGATATTGGGAATAAATACCAGATCTTCGGTAATGGGTGGCAGGAATTGAGTCAGAAAATCCTTAAAGGTTACGTCAGAAAAGACTTTTTGAGATTCGCGTAAAGATTTTTCCCAGGGATGGGATTCTGTTTTCCAGAAGTCTGCGATTTTGGCAGTTTTATAGAAGTCCAGCAATTGTGCATCATACCCATCGGGCATCCAACTGGGCTTCACCGGGGATTTTAGCTCCGGTAATTCGCTCATCAGCATCACTAGCGTAAACAGCGCCTCTAAAGGTGTGTTCTGTTCTAGCAATCCCTGGGTAGATTTTACCGCAGGGTGATCTGTAAAGTTTTTGACGTGTTTAAGCGTAGCGCGTGCGTGAATATGCGTGCCGTGTGGCTTCGCTTTTTGCACTTCTTGTGGATAATTGGTCGCCGCTAATACCGCAGACAGCAGGCGTACACGATCATCTAATTTGACTGTTACATCCGAATTGTTGCTCATAGCTTGTCCCGCAGTCATGAGGAAGTTGAATGTCTTGCTTCTCTAATTGTAGAGTGCAAATGGCATTTAGCCAAGCAGACGTTTCTTAATCCTTGTTACAATCCTGATAATATCCCGTTATGGTACAGAATCAAGGCAAAATAAAATAGGGACACGATCATTGTGTCCCCAGAAATCTAGTGATTTACGATGATATTGTTCACGCTGATGCCGTATCGGATTCAGCCTCGGTTGTCGTTTCGGTACTATTGGCGGTGTCGGTGTTTGCTGTGGCGGATGCACCGTTAACGGACTCATTGCCAGATGACTCTGCGCTTTTCTCCGTTGGATCCGCTGTGATGGTAGTGTGTGTGCCAGTTTTGGCGGATTGTACCAGTGCATATTGGCGCAGATACCGTTGTTGCGCGAGTTTACGCATATCCGCTACAAGGTCGGATTCATCGGTGATCTCGATACCGAGTAAGGATTCTACCGCGTCTTCCATTGTGACGATACCGCTGGTACCACCGTATTCATCAAGCACAAGGAAAATGTGTTGTTTCCGTGCGATAAATTCATTTAACACAGTAGAAACAGGCAATGTTTCCGGCACGGGGTGAATATCCAAACGTAAGTCTTTTAATTTGGTAGTGTGTTCGTCCGCGGCGGCGTGATTAAGAATGTCATAGCGGAGCACAAAGCCCACAATATCGTCCTTGTTATCGCCATAGACTGGAATACGCGAATAATTGAGCATTGGCTGTTCTTTAACCACATCATCAATGGTCATGTCTTGCTGGAACGCCAATAGCACGGTGCGTGGGGTCATGATGTCGCCAACATTGACCTTGCCTAGATTGAACAGGTTTTTGAGGAAGCGTCCCTCATTCTCCTTAAGCACACCTTCTGTCGCGCCGATACTCGCCATCATCTCGATTTCGCCCCGGGTGATGGTCATCGCTTTTTCCGCTGGTGTGAGGATGCGCGTCAGCATATGGAAGCCCCAAACCGCGGGATACAATATCCAGATGAGTAATTTACAAGTATAAGCGGTGAAGGCAAATAACTGCTTCCAATAGAGTGCACCGAGTGTTTTCGGTATGATCTCAGAAAATGCCAGAATCAAGAAGGTGAGTATGGCGGTGATGATGCCGAAATATTCGTTACCGAATACCGCGACTGCTTGTGCGCCTGCACCCGCCGCGCCAATGGTATGCGCGATGGTATTCAGCGTGAGAATCGCCGTGATCGGTCCTTCCACATTTTGCTTTAAATCCTGCATGATGCGCGCAGGACGACTGCCTGTGGTGGCCTGAGCTTCGACAAATGATGGTGGGATGGAAAGAAGGCTTGCCTCAAGAATCGAACACAGGAAGGAAATTCCCAGCGCGATACTTATGTAGAAGAGCAATCCCCCAACTGAACCGGATACCTCACCAGAAGGTGCGGCAGCAGCGGCAACTATAGAGGGTAAGTCAGATAGAACGTCCATTGTCCTTATAACGATTGTTTGACAGGGATGTCGGGTAGGTGTAAGTGAGCCTATTGCCGACGTTGGCAACACTATACCACAAAACTACCCATTGTGTGTAATGGAGAGTAAATGTTAATGAAAAATTTGTTTTTTATGGGCGCATATCTTCAGCATCTGTGATGCCCATACACAAAAACCCTGTGCCTATATGGAAAGCGCTCCACACAGGCACAGGGAAATCGTATTATGTATTAGATGGGTGTTTATTGTACCGAGGCATCTACCGGATTCGCATCTGCCCCATCATTGACACCGTCGCCATCAGTATCCGGGTTATTGGGATTGGTGATATACCCATCCGCGCCAGGATTATATTCTTCGCCGTCGTTCAAACCATCACCGTCACTATTAGGATTGTTGGGGTCGGTGCCGTTGCCCAATTCTTCTGAGTCTAGCATCCCGTCGCCGTCACTGTCGTCACAGCTATCCCCGACCCCGTTGCTATTGAAATCTGTTTGACCGGAGTTGAACGTTGTGGGGCAATTGTCGGGTGGTTCAGGTACACCATCACCATCGGCATCTGGACAACCGCCAAACGCGGGATTTCCGGGAACTGCCGGGCAAGAATCGCTGGCATCGACCACAGTATCGCCATCAGTGTCTTCACAGGCATCGCCCGCCGCCGTACCGCCTGTGTTGGTCTGTGCGGGATTGGCGACAGTCGGGCAATTGTCGAACGCATCTTGCACACCGTCGCCATCGGCATCAGGACAGCCATTGGCACTCGCCGCACCTGCGGTATCCGGGCAGGAATCTACGTTGTCCAGGAAAGTATCGCCATCACGATCTTCACAAGCATCGCCCGCCGCTGTACCGCCTGTGTTAAACTGCATCGGATTGGGGACTGTCGGGCAATTGTCGAGATCATCCTCGAAACCATCACCGTCTGTATCAGGACAACCGCCACTCCCGCCACCAGCACGGTCAGGACATCCATCAATATTATCTAAAAATCCGTCGCCATCACGATCTTCGCAGGCATCGCCCGCCGCCGTGCCGCCCGTGTTGATCTGCATTGGATTGCCGACTGTCGGACAATTGTCAATATTATCTGCGACACCATCACCGTCCGCGTCACCACAGCCGGTTGGCGGTGCGCCAGCGAGGAATGGGCACGCATCCGCGCCGTCGTTCACCGTGTCACCATCGGTATCAGGATTGTTCGGGTTGGTGCCGGTGTTGTTGACCTCGTCACCATCGCTCAACCCATCACCATCACTATCTGAGTTATTAGGGTTGGTGCCAAAGGATGATTCTAAACTATCGCTTAAGCCATCGTTATCGTCGTCCGTATCACAGACATCGCCGATACCATCTTCATCGAAGTCAAATTGATTGGGATTGGCAGTATTGGGGCAATTATCGTTCGCGTCCAGCACACCATCGCCGTCTGCATCAAATTGGGGCACACAGCCATCGGTTGAGCCAGAACCCCCATTTTCCAGCGGGCAAGCATCAACATTGTCGAAGAAACCGTCGCCGTCGCTGTCCTCACAGGCATCACCGGACGCAGTGCCATAATTATCCGCCTGTTCTGCATTGATGACGAGTGGGCAATTATCGGCACTATCCGCGATTCCGTCGTTGTCGTCGTCGGTATCACACCGATTACCGCGTCCATCGCCATCGGTATCTAATTGACTGCTGTTGGCGATGTTCGGGCAGTTATCGAAGTCATCCGCGATTCCATCACCATCACCATCTGCTTCGCAAGCATTGCCGACTCCGTTGCCGTCAGCATCAAGTTGTTGTGGGTTCGGGACTGTCGGGCAATTGTCGAGGTCATCCTCAATGCCATCATCGTCGAAGTCAGGACCGTTCTGGCAAGCATCGCCGATTCCGTCATCATCCGTATCTAACTGATCGGGATTCGCATCGAAAATGCAATTATCGTCCTTATCCAGCACACCATCCGTATCCCAATCAGTGAGGGTGTCTTCATCGCACAGATCGCCGATTCCGTCATCGTCATCATCTAATTGGAGCGGGTTATAAATAAATTCGCAATTGTCGAGCGTATTGCTGATTCCATCATAATCCCAATCGGTTGCGTTATAGCAATATTCCACACCATCCGCACGGAGTACACAGATGAGTTCGGTGCCATCCCCTTCACAAGCATTGCCGATTCCGTTGCCGTCATCGTCGATCTGACCGGGATTGACTACTGATGGGCAGTTATCGAGATAATCCAGCACAAGATCGCCATCGCTATCAATAATGTTATTTTCTGGATCGCAGGCATTGCCGACTCCATCAAGATCATTATCCCGTTGAAGCGGGTTCGGGGTGGATGGGCAATTGTCGATACTATCCGGTATCAGGTCGCCGTCTGCATCGGTTAGTTGTGTGGATGGCAAAGTAGCGGGGAGTTGCACACCACCACCCGCGTTTTCATCTTCGATCTCCGCTGTAAATTCGGTCACGTTGGCGTTGTTACCACTGCCATATAAAACACCGATACGATACGATCCGTTTGGCGCGGGGCGGGTAGTATAGCGCAGGTTCATGGATGTGCCAGTGAATTGCAGGATTTCTGTAGCATCGCGCGGGATAAAGTCGTTGTTGCCGTCTAAGGATAACCATGAAGGGATGAAGGTGTCGCCCTCATCGAAGGCGATTTCAAACGGCATCCGCCCAGCGGAGGTTTCACGTATGCCCCACATACTGGTGATGCGTCCTTCGCCCAGTTGACCAAC
>DAOTXB010000253.1:0-3642 GCA_034435575.1 Anaerolineae bacterium | reverse complement strand
CATCAGCCCACACTATCGTGCTAGACGGACAACTGTCCCCATGCTTCACGCCAGACGATGTCTGCATCTTTCTTGATGGGGGCACCGTGACCGAAAACCGCCATCTGAAAATCGCTTTTACACAGCTTTTTGAGACTGCGCTTACCTTCTTCAAGGTCTTCATAGCCGAGGCTCCACCCTAGACCGAAAACGTTACTACAACAGTCTGCGGCGAATAGTATCCCACCGTGTCGCTTTAGCAGGAAGGCGATTTGCCCGGCACAATGTCCGGGAACAAAAAGAATATCTAAATCGGGCAGGAAGGGTAACACATCACCTTCATTGATCTCTTGATCGACAGGTGCGCCGACAAGTGTAAACGCGCTTGAAAGAAACCTTGCGAAATTTTCCTCCATACCCGGTGCTGGAAAAAATGGGCGGGGCAGGTCTTGGGCAGGGTCGAAGTGTGCTCCATCACGGATGATGGGTGCGTCCAACGGGTGGGCATAGATTTTTGCATCGGTGATACGCTTGAGTTCTGCTAATCCGCCCATATGGTCAGGGTGCATATGCGTGACTAAAATGTGACGCAGGTCGGACGGTGACTTGCCGATACTTTCGATTGCAGTAACGATGTCTTCACTTTGTCCCTGGTTTCCGGTGTCGATCAAAACAAGCCCATCGTCAATTTCGATCAAAAATACATTGACGCCACCCAGATCAACCTGATGAAGTCCTGCAACGATATTCTCTATGTTCATGGTTAACCTCATTTGTGCTGATAGACAATCTCACTCAGATATGGTGTCACCGTGTTTGCCTGCTTCGAGAAAGACACCATTCCTCATTATAACAGGTGTTCGTGGACAGTTATCCGTTTAGGAGACCCCACACATTCACAGAGAGGGACTTTAACGCCACCACCGCGAAATATGTAGGATCGGATCGGTGTATCCTACCGCGCTTGATGTGAAATCGGCTTAACGCGATGTGGGATGAGCAAGTGCTACAATCATCATGAGCATAAGCTGTGATTCTGGTACATAAATCATCAACATATAATGAAGACACCTTGCACATTTCCCCAGATATGATAGAAATCAACTAGATAGATCGCCAATCATCACGGAACGATACCAACACATGAGCGAGCAAGCGAATTTCTGGTTAATGACATGGCACTCCACCGAAAATGTACGCATCCATAAGCGCGTCGGGATCGGGTCATATTTCATCGGGAGCGCAACCGATGGGGATGTGGTGTTGCCCGGCACGGAGATCGAAAAACAGCATGTCGAGATTGTCGTCGAAGGACAGGACAAAGTCTTTTATCGAGATTTGACCACATCCGATACCTTGCGCCCGTTGCCCGCCAGTCAAGTGTTGTCGTTTAAGGGCTTTTTTGTGCTGTTGATGCCCGTCCCCGCTGTGCCGTCGATGGAGATGATTAACGCCTTGCGCGAGACGAAGGATGTCGCTAATCAGGAGGATAACGCCGAGGGCATAAGTTCTGCGCCTGTGGAAGGTACGCCCACCACATCGCCCGAAACAGCGCACAATGCAGAGGCTAATGACCCGATGTTCCCTTATCGCGGGGCGGTGCCACCGGAATATTTGCTCGACGATATTTTATCTGACGACACCGGCGACTTTGCGGTGCCTGTCAACGCTGAGCCGAACTCTGCAATACCTGAACCCGCACAACCAATTAGAGAAAACTCTGTGAAGAATACCGTATCTGAAGATCAATCAGCGGCGGATACTGAGGCGAAAGCTGACAAAGCGGTTGAATCGTTTGAGGCAGATACGCGCTCGTCTATCGATTCGCCCACTACCGAAATACCCGCACCGGACAGCATTCATCTGACTGATTGGGTGAATGCGAACGAGGATGATGAGCACGACGGGGCACGACGATTTGCACCAGCGGAGTCTTATCCTGATAAGGAAGACCCGACGAACTTTATGGCGTATGAATTGCTCCCGATTGATGTGCCCTTAGAGGAAGAGTCACAAAATACGTTGCCCAAAGATTGGACGCACAGCGACGGTTCGCTCAGTGTGCAGATGCACCGCAAAGACCTGCGCTTTGTGCCCGGCGAACGGGTGCGTATTCCGGTTAGTGTGAAGAACAATAGCCCCAACGTGGGGTTGAAGTTGCGCGTTTCGTTGCATGGGATGCCCCCGATGTGGAAAGCAGACATCCCGCCCAATTTTTCGTTAGCTCCGGGGGAGATCAAATCTTTGCGGGTCATTTTGTATAACACGGAAGGTCGCCCCAACACCGAAAAGCATGTGCAACTGTATATTGAAGATATTGATGTGCCCAACATTCGCACCCACCTCGATATTCCCGTAAAGCTCAAGCAAGACCGTGATCTAACCTGTGCGCTGGTCACGCCTGTGCTGAGTGATTCACAGACCGGTTATGTCTCGATCACCAATCATACCCAGACGCAAACGCGGGTCGCGCTCAGTGCTGATTTTGACTCCGAGGATTCGGTGATTTATATGCACGAAAACACGGTGGAGATCGCCCCGCATCAGACGGTGCGCGTGCCCTATTCGATTGATGCACAACGACGCGAATTGTTCCGGCATGTGCCTCATCTATATTGGATCGCGATTGCACCCACCACCCGTGCGGCGCTCGATTATCCGGGCACAGCGGTCATCGAACCGATATTTACGCGGGGTATGGTGATGATCGCTGGCGGTGGCGCGTTGTTCGTGGTGGCGATGCTTGCACTTCTGCTGTTGTAGCGCGTGGGTTTGGCTTAAAGTGAACTTCGCTTTGTTTTGGAAACAAATCTAACAGATTTTTGCGGAAGGATACGCAGATCCTTCCCTACATAGCACTCAGGGTGGCATCATGGACGCGCATTTTAGTATTGGACAGATCAAAGCACAGTTTGAACAACTCGCGGCGCATTTACCGCTAGCCGTTGCCGTGTTTGATCGTGATCTGCGCTATGTGTTCGCCAATGAAGCGTGGCTCAAGGATTTTCAGCTAGACAACACCCCTCTCATCGGCAAATCTCACTACGACATTTTTCCAGAAATTAGCGACGCATGGAAGGCGATTCATCAACACTGTTTACAGGGCAACGTGCATACCGATGAAGAAGTTGAATTTCGGCGCATTGATGGCACAGTGGAATGGCTCCGGCGCGAAATTCGTCCCTGGTATCAAGAGGATGGATCAGTGGGTGGTCTGATCATGTATATCAGTATCATCAGCGAACAAAAACGCGCCCGCGAAGCATTACAGGCAGAACGCTGGTTTTTGCGTCAGGTGATTGACCTCAACACCAGTTTTATCTTCGCCAAAGATATTGATGGACGTTACACGCTGGTCAACAAGGCGCTGGCGGATTGGTACGGCTCCGTACCAGAAGAAATGGTCGGCAAATACGACGAAAATTATAACACCATGCAAGATGAAACCACCGCCTTTCGTCGCGATGATTTGCAGGTAGTGCGGACGCGCAAGCCCAAGTTTATTCCAGAAGAACCTGTCACCAGCGCAGATGGCGAAACTCGCTGGTACCAGACCATCAAAGTGCCGTTGATCTTCGATGACGATTCCGTGCAAATGTTGGGGATCGCGACGGACATCACCGAACGCAAACGCGCAGAGGAGCAATTGCAAAAATCGGTTGT
>DAOTXB010000252.1:0-1858 GCA_034435575.1 Anaerolineae bacterium | reverse complement strand
AGCCAGAGGAACGCGAGCCACCAATACCGCGCAATTGATCAATGATCAAACGGAGCATCTCCGTGCGGTTTTGCGGTGCAGTTGTACGGAGCGAGAGCGAAATCATACGCCCCAATCCTTCTGCATCAGCTTGCAGGTCACTCCCTGCTTTACCGGGTGCGGTGATAAACACCTCGAACGGATAGCCGTGTTCATCGCTATTCATGGTGATGTATGCCCGACCAAACGGCGTGTCTGCGCTGGTCGTCGCGCCTGTCAGCTTGCCCGGTCGTGGATACACACGGTGCGGGGTTGTGACCTGTTCTACTGGTTTAGCTTTCTCACTAGATTTCGCCGCCAGAATATCCGATTGTTCGCTCTCGGCACGTTCATCACCTTTGAGCATGAGCACCTGTTCGTCACGGCTACCATCACGATAAACGGTACCGCCCTTACAACCAAGCTCGTACATATATTTGTACAGATCACTCACCTGCTCAACTGTGTATTCATTGGGCACATTACAGGTCTTGGAAATCGCGGAGTCGATCCACCGTTGGAACGCCGCCTGTACTTGTACGTGTTCATCTGGCGATAAATCCATCGCAGTAGCGAAGTAGTCCGGCAATGCCTCGGCATCAGGGTTTTCTTCATACCATTCCTGCACAATCGGCACATTTTCCTCATGCAAGCCCAAGCGGCTCTTACGGTAATATACCCACGAAAAGAACGGTTCAATACCCGTACTCGTGTTGACCATCGTACCAGTCGTACCGGTCGGTGCTTGTGTCAACAATGTCACATTACGGATACCCTGTTCCTCGATTTTCGCCCGAATGTTATCGGGCATCTGTTGCATAAAGCCACTTTCAAGGAATTTCTCCGCATCAAATTTGGGGAACGCACCTTTTTCCGCCGCAATATCGCTACTGGTGCGGTAAGTCTCATTAGTGATGAACCCATACACTTTATCGATAAAATCAACACTCTCAGGGCTACCATAACGGATGCCGAGGCGTAGCATCAACTCAGCAATACCCATCGTCCCTAGACCAACACGGCGTTCGTCACCCTGTACAATCGCATTTTCTTCGAAGAAATACGGCGTGCTGTCGATCACATTATCGAGAAAACGGGTCGCATAACGTACCGATTGGCGCAGATCATCCCACGCAACATCGTTGTTTTCTTCGTCATAAAACTTGGATAAATTGATCGCCCCGAGGTTACAAACGGAGAACGCCCCTAACGGTTGCTCGCCGCAGTTATGTACCGTAATACTATTTGCGATGAACGAATGTGTCATGGGTTCGGTCAAGTCAAAGACTTCTTCTACACCGTCAGCGGTAATTTCTTTCACCGTTGCGTGGAACGTTTCTTGACGCGGTCCTTTTACGTAACCTGTTAGTATCTCCTCTAATGTGGTTTGCTTCCGATCAAGGATAAAGCCAATTTCATCAGCAAAAACCTGCATATTCTGTTTCGCAATATCAATTTCATGATTTGCGCGTGTCCAGTAGGCTTTGGTACCACCTTTGCCATCCGGCATGTCACGGAATTGTGCATCACGGCGATTCGCGTAAATTCTGCAAGCAATCCCAAAATTGCTTAGTAACATCTGTACACCTTCGAGCAACTCAAGATTGCTTGATGCAAGCCGTACATGACCACTACCACTTGAATATTGCACACTACCATCTGCCGTGAACAACGCTTGCAAAAAGCCACGTTGTATATCTTCCGTCCCCCTAAACACAACTTCAGGGACACGGTGTTTTTTCTCGGTCAGTCCGTATTCTTCTGCAAGGCGTAACAAGCGTGCGGAACGTACCCGTGCTTCATCACGATCTGCAATATCCACCACGCCGACCTCGTAGGT
>DAOTXB010000251.1:0-8360 GCA_034435575.1 Anaerolineae bacterium | reverse complement strand
AAGTTCACGATTCCAAGGGTGTTTCTTGTCCATGTGCGCCGTGTTTGCCAGAGGGTTTCGCCTGTCGCCAAATTCAGGCAACTTAATAAGTTCCGCATTCCCGGCACAGGGATATACACCCGCTCTTCATCAATTGCGGGTGATGCATAACATGCCAACCCAATAGCTTTTTTCCATGCTAACTGCCCCTGAGTTGGTCCTGTTTCGGGTGTGCTTGAGGTGAGATGAATATTACCGCCATAGACTGCCCAATCTGTACCAGCTGCGACTTCTTTGGGGGCATCTGTATCCACCTGGGTTTGTATTGTAGGTGTTTTTTGGATGCGACGTTGTAATTTATTGAGAAAATCAAATGCATCATGAACTCCACTATAGAGCGCTTTATCATCGTCGAGGTTTCGACTATGTGTAAGTTTGTCGAAAATAGTCGCATAATTCGTGAGGTCTGCTCCCTGTCGCTGTAGCAGGTTGATCCATGTATTGATTATAGCAATGCGATAAGCAAAGCTTTCTTCCGTCGTCGGTGTTGTTGCAACATGGCGACGTGTTTCATCTATTTCATAATCGCCTGATGTGGTTAACATGATCGTCATAGTTGGTTTATTTCTATTGTGTGTCTACACGTAATCTGTACTGACTTTGATAATTGACGGATCGCCATAATTTGTCGGCTGACCAAGGTGTTTCATGAAGAAGGGCACCACATATTGCCATATGTTAACTGTATGCCCGTAAAGCCCATGTCCTTCACCTTCAAACGCGACCAATGTTGACCCTACGCCTTTTTCAATGAGTGCATTGTGGAGCATTTGCGCCTGGCTAAACGGGACGATTTCATCTTTTATGCCATGAATCAATAAGTGCGGTGGTGCGTCTTTGTGTACATAATTCATCGCACCAGAACTCTTGACTAGTTCAATATGATCTTTAAGACGACCACCGAATAGCCATTCAGCCGGACCATCATCTTGATAAAGCCACGCCCAATCTTCGTGTGATACGGTCATATTTGTTGGTGGATTTACTGCGGCGACAGCATGAACCCGGGTGCTATAATCCGCCCATCCACAATTGCCCTCTAATTCTGAGAGGTCGCCCGTAGATCCGGCAAGTGTGACCAAATGTCCACCAGCAGACCCGCCATATAACCCAATGCGCTCAGTATCGAGATTATATTGCCCGGCGTGCGCCCGCACCCACCGAATTGCGGCTTTTACATCATGAATTTGGGCGGGGAATTTAGCAACATCACTCAAACGATAATCGATACTTGCATAGAAAAAACCCTGTAACGGCATCAACAGACCACGCCCAATACTTCGCTCACCAAGATGCCAACCGCCTCCATGAACTTCGATGATAACAGGCATCTTTTCTGGTGGTGGCATGCCCGGTGTCTCTTTAGGATGAGCGAAATCGAGTAGCAGGGGAGTTCCGTCTTCTGCGGTTCCATATTGCACGTTGGTTGTCATCGATACGTGAAACGGCAAATCATGATAGATTTCGTCCATGATATCTCCTAAATATTGACAATGTGGACATATCCAATTAGTATAACAAGGAATTTTTAATTGTCGAATAATTAGACTATCTAATCAGCGTAATCGCATCAGATTATCCCCAAAAGGCAAGGTATATGACACTTTCAGAGTTACCGATTATTAATCGCTCATATATTGAACATGAAGGCACACATTATGCTCTTATTGCTGAGTCGGGTGAGAAGAAACTGGCTATCAAGGGCGATGTATCTGGTTTTATGGGACAAGAACATACCTCAACAGATACGCTAATTTGCCCGTTATCGCCGGAAAATGCTCATAATTTACGAACACGACTACGTTGGCTTAATCCCACCCCCTTATTACCTGAACCTCAAATGATGAGATTGCCCGTTTAGCGAACACTTATTGGTGAACTGTTGTATTGTCTTATATGATGAGGGTAACAGACAATGTAAAATTTCAGTCAGCACGAACACGACAATACGACGTGACCGTGCAGACAAATGAGAACAGGATTTTATTGTGAGCACACTAACCGCCATTTATGACGGCAACTGCGTCATCTGTAACACCACACGGCACATTGTTAACGCGCTTGATTGGTTTAACCGTGTACGCTTTCTTGATTTGCACAATCGTGCCGAGGTCGAAGCCCGTTTCCCTATACTGGACTATGACCGTTCTATGGGCGAAATTCATGTGATTGACGGCAACGGGCGTGTTTTCGCAGGATTTTCCGGTACACGACGCATGCTACGCGCATTGCCGTTAGGTATACCGTTATGGGGTGTATTGCGTTTACCGATTATTGGTGATTGGCTTGGTCCAAAAGTGTATCGCTTCATCGCCCGTAACCGTTACAGCATTAATCGATTGCTCGGCGTAGATTTAGAGACGCTCAACGCGCAAGATGCTGATTGTGTCGATGGCGTGTGCAAGATGCCGAATATGCCCATAAACAAGCAAACGGACTTGTAAGCGACTGATCGAAACAAGTAATAAACGTATTTCATACAAAGCCTCAACCAAGGCTTGTCATAAATAGTGTTACACTTAGGGCAGTCTCTCATGAAAATGGTAAATATGTATGGAAGCGAAAACATCGGTTTATGTTGAACAGCTAGAACGCAAAGTTGCAACACTCACCCGCCTATTAGAAGTTACGGCGGTATTGAACACTGCAATGCTTAATCATGATTCCGAGGTGGACGCTCTGCTCACCTACCTGATGGACGCGGCGGCGGAAATCACCGGATCACAAGCGGCATCGGTTTTGCTATGGGATGACCGCACGCATCAATTATATTTTGCGGCGACGACCAGCGACAACAAAGACGCACAAGCATTGATCGGCAAACCTGTGCCGATGGGCAATAGTGTCGCGGGGGCAATCCTCACAGAGCGCAAAGCAATCGCGATCAATGATGCGATTAATGATGACCGCGTGTATACTAAAGTTGATGAAGACCTCGAATTTGTCACCCGATCATTACTCGGCGTGCCGATGATCTCCAAAGAAAACGTGATCGGTGTGCTGGAAGTCGTCAACAAAAAGCAACTCCCGTGGAAACAAGACGATCAAAATAATCTGATTTTGCTAGCAGAAGAAGCCGCAGTCGCCATCGAAGTTGCACAATTGGTGATTGCGTTGCGCGGCGCAAATAAAGAATTGAGCGAAGTCGATAAGCTCAAGAGTGACTTCATCGCCATCGCCTCGCACGAATTACGCACACCCCTGAGCGTTATTCTGGGTTATGCCAGCTTCTTGCAAGAAGAAGAAAGCGCGGAGGTCAGCGGGCACGCCACCAAAGTGATGCAAAGTGCTCTGCAATTGCGCCGGATTATCGAAGATATGGTGAATTTGCGCTACCTCAAGCAGAGTCAATCGGAACTTAAACGTGAACCGCTACGCATAAGCCAGATTATAGACGATTTGAAGCAGGATGTCCTCGCGCTGACTGATGCCAGTGAACACAGCATTATTATCCGGCAAGACGATGATGCCAATGTTCTGGTTGATCGGAGTCGGATCAGCATGGCATTGACCAATGTATTAAACAATGCGGTGCGCTTTACCCCTGTTGGTGGGAGCATCAACATACAGGTCAGCCTCAACAACGAGGCAGAAGTGTGGGTGGTGGTTAATGATAGTGGTGTAGGTATCGCGCCGGAGCACCTCAAGCACATTTTTGATGAATTCTTCCAGGTCGAAGATCATATGACGCGCCATCATGGTGGGTTAGGCATTGGCTTGAGCATTAGTCGTGCTTTGATCGAAGCGCACGACGGGCGCATCTGGGCAACCAGTGACGGAATCGGTGCAGGCACGACATTTACGATTGCCCTGCCCGTGCATAGCGACAACGAATGAGTTATCAATACAAAACGATGGCTGTGTAGGGAAGGATCTGTGTATCCTTCCGCTCAGATCGATTAGATTTATTTCTCAACTTCGGGCAATAGCACATGCACGGTTGTTCCTTCGTCCAGCGCGCTTTCTACCCAGATGTGCCCTTCGTGGAGCAAAATAAGACGTTGCGTGATCGCCAACCCCAAGCCGGTACCCTCATACTTACGGACGGTGGAGCCATCCACCTGACGGAACGCATCGAAAATAATACGCTGATCGTCTGGCGCGATGCCGATTCCTGTGTCTTGAATCGACATGGCTAACCATTTGCCATCAGCGACATTTTCACGCGCAGGAATGACAAATGACTCACCAATCGCTTGACCCTCTTCAACTTGAATTGTCCGCGCCAAAAAGCTCACACTTCCACTTTCCGTAAACTTAACCGCGTTATTCAAAATATCTGTGAATGCTTGCGTCAGGCGATTACTATCCCCGCGAATTTTGGGCAACGCATCAGCAATTTCAGAAGAAAACGAAAGCCCTTTTTCTTCGGCATGCGCCCGCTGGCTATCAATAATCGGGGTGATAAGTTCGTCAAGAAATACGGGCATACTTTCCAATTCTAATTGACCGGCTTCTAGCATTGATAGGTCAAACAAATCGCTGATGACATCCAGCAGATGTTTGGCACTTTGATTAGCGGAAGACAGGCGTTCCACTTGCTTGTCGGTCAATTCACCATACACACCATCAAGCATCAGGTCGGTATAGCCAATAATCGGATTCAGCGGGGTACGTAATTCATGGCTGATGTTGGCAAGAAATTCACTTTTGAGGCGATTCGCTTCTACTGCCTGGTCATAAAGCTCGGCATTACTAATTGAAATCGCGATTTGTGAAGCGACGGACGCGGCGAAATTACGATCCATGTCGTTAAACGCCTGTATGGAATCATATGAATCCAGCATAATAAGCCCAATAATCCGCTTACGGGCACGCAACGGGATCAAAAAGGCGAGTTTGATCTCGTGCATATCCATCAACATCTCAGGGGGCAATTTGAACAAATCCTCGTCGTTCGCCTCAATGATATGGGGTTGTGCGCCGCGTAGTTGTTCTTCTAACATCGGGTAGTCGACGATGCTGATTTCGCGTCCAATGTGATAGGTATCCGGCGATTCCGCGACGATGGTTAGCGTAATATCTTCCGCGTCATATAGGGCAATCGAACAATGTCGCACCGCGAACAATTCGGTCAAAATTTCGGCGGTGCTATGCAAAATACGATCACGCTCTAAGGTGGAACTGATAATCGCGCCTAAGCGATTGGTCACGTCCAAGCGACGGGCACGTTCCTGTACCTCTTGCAGGCTTTCTTCTGAACGGGTGAGCAATCGGGCATTTTCGATAGCGACAGCCGCTTGCCGTGCGAGCGCGAAGATCGTGGTCGCGTCCTCATCGTTGTAGTAAGACGGATGCTGTTTTTCCACCGCTAAAATGCCGAGCACACGTTCTTGAATGACCAACGGGGCACCAATCCACGCACGGGTGCGTGAGTTCACCATGCTCCAGCCTGCTTGCTCATAAACATCCATGTCACTGATGACAAGCGGTTGATGCGAGGCAAAAATTCGCGCGACGAGCGTATCCGGGCTGAACACAACCCGCGTCCCTTTCATCGAATCCGGGTAGCCCCGTATCGCTTCCATAGACAATTTGATCTGCCCTTGTTCGTCCGGCATGATCGTATCCTGCTCAACGGGTAATAATACGGTGGCATTATCAAAATTCAGCAGGCGTTCCATCTGTTCAAAGATACGCTCAAGCAATTCTGTCGTCTGCAATGTCGAACTGACCACACGCCCGACATCCATCAGAATGTTCGCGATGCGACGGCGTTCTTGCTCGGCATCTAACAAACGGGCGTTATCAATCGACAGGGAAATTTGTGCGGCGATGGTTGTCAATAATGCGAGGTCATCGTCATCATAGATACCCGGCAAATCATTTTGTATCGAGATTAATCCGATGGGTGTGTGGTTGAGGTCACGCAGAGGCACACCGATCCAAGACAACGCGCCATATCCGGGTTCACGATCATCCGGCGCGACACCCAGCGCGACCAGCCGTTCCCGCGCTTCGATCAAATCGCTAAAGTGTAAGGGTTGTCCGTGTCGGATTACGCCTGCGCTTAATCCACATAATGCCATCGGTTCATGATGTATACGAATACCGTTTTCAGATACTAGTGGTAAATTGAGCAAATCGCGTTGCGGGTCATAAATGCCGACAAACAGGGATGTCGTGTCGAACAAATACACCAATTGATGATGCAAGGGTTCCCAGATGGCATGACCGGCGGCGTTACGGGCGAGGATTTCACTAATTTCGTTAACGGCGCTCAGCGCACGGGCGCGCAATGAGGCTTGCTCCAGCAGATGATTGCTGACATCAATTTCTACCGGCACATCACGAATCACTTCTACTGGTGTATCAAAATTATCAACTCGTTCCGCCAGCATCGTCGCCAATAGCATCAGCCCATCGCTATGATCCGGGACACCATCAATGCACAACATGCCATGCGCACGATCACCAGCACGTAACGGGATGAGTAACGTCGGCTCCTCAAAATTGAGCGATTCTAAGGGATTCTCATCATCGACCTGACGCACAGCATTCCATGCTCGCCAATTGCCCTCGTCCTGTAACCAGAACATGACCTCATCGGAGAGTGTAAAGTTGGGTGCGGTAAACATCAGCCCACTATTGGCGAGAAAAATTGCGGAGCGTATCTGGCGAGATTTTAACCAATCGACAACTGCTTGTGCCGCATCAGACGTGTTGCTTACAGTAAAAAGTTGACGAATTATCTGTTCAAAGTTGTATAGAGATGCTTGCATAGGTTTGTTTTCACCGATTTGATTAGATCAGTCATATCTCTATTCTACCGAATAGTGACCAAATTTCCCTACCCCGCGCTTACCCTACGCTGAATCGACTGCGCTATGGACTCATAAATGTACGAAGTTTATAGTTATGTCGCACAGTCAAACGCATTACTTTTGAGAAATGAACGGCAATTTTCATGAGAAAAGTATCCCGATTAACACTCATTTTATGGGCATGGTTGATGATCTTCGGTGGAGTCATCTATGCACAGGATGATCCATCTAGCACAGTCGAAGCCTTCCTGAACGCATGGAACACCAACGACACCGCCACCATGTACAGCTTAATCAGCCCACAGAGTCAGGAGCTTTACCCACAGCCCGTCTTTGAAAATCGGTATCAGCAAGTGCGGGAGATCGTCGGCATCAATGGTGTTACCTTTGCCGTCAACAATGTGCGCTTACAGGGGATTACCGCCGCCGTTAGCTATGATGTCGCGATTGATTCGGCAACATTTGGCACTATTGATGATCCGGGACGGACAATGCGCCTTGTAAACGAAGGAGGACGCTGGCTGATCGCGTGGTCGAGTATGGACATTTTCGCGGCACTGGCTGGCGATGCAACACTGACCACAGCCGGAGGTCAACGCACACGCGCGTCAATCTATGATCGCAATGGCAATGTGCTGGTTGAGGACAATGGCGGGGTGGTTTTGATTTATGGTGTGCAGGATAATATGAGTAACATTGACGATTGCATCGACCTCATCACCCGTTTGATGCGCCGTGATCGCGATGATGTGGTGGCGGAATTTGCCCAGTATAATGGCGATACGATCTTCTTTTTGGGGTGGATGGATGCACAAATTTTCGCCAATAACAGTGGCAACCTCAACGGTACCTGTGGCTTAGTGCAAGATTTTACCAGCACAACCAACATCCGTACTTATTATGGCGGTAATGCGCTGACACATGTTACTGGCTATGTCGGGTCGATCCCTGCGGAACGCCTAACTGAATTTCAGGCATTGGGCTATGGGGCGGGCGATCAAGTCGGTTTGTCTGGTGTGGAAGATGTGTACGAGGAAACCCTCGCTGGTCAACCAGAACGCATTCTACGTATCATTGAACCGGGGGGCACCCCTTTGCGCGAATTTGCCAGTACCGCTGGTACCGCTCCCATGCCCATTAGCCTAACACTGGATAGCCGTTTGCAGGTTATCGTCGCGGACGCGCTCAACGACGCACATAATTATGCCGCACCGAATTGGGCGGGTATCTCAACAGGTGCATCGGCGGTGGTACTCGATGTAAATACAGGTGGCGTGCTGGCATTAGCAAGTTACCCGATGGTCGATCCGGTGATATTCAATCAGAATGCGAGTTTAATTGAAAATCGCGGAACCTACGTCTTAGCGGCGAATGATCTGAACACGCGCCCCCTCATCAACCGCGCCACGCAGGAGCAATATTTTCCCGGCTCGGTGTATAAGATCATCACATTGGCGGCGGCGCTCAACGAGGGGGTCATCACGCCACAAGACACATTTGATTGTCAGTTAGAGTGGGAGCGCGGTGTAGAACTCGGCGATTCACTGAATGTGCGTT
>DAOTXB010000250.1:0-7944 GCA_034435575.1 Anaerolineae bacterium | reverse complement strand
CCACCAGTGCCGCCGACACTGCCGCCATTGCTACCACAGCCGATATCGAACTGGGTACCATTGAACATATATGGCTCAACACCAAAGGCAGAACGCAGGTTAGATGATGTACCGGCAAAGTCCAAATACAGATTAGTTGCCGTTAATGGCGGGAACGAATATTCAATAAATGAACCCTCACCCGGAACTGTCGTTGGCAATTCATCGCCATCGCCAGGGTGTTGCCAGATTGGTACTGAATTCGGGTCATCCGGGTTACTGCCGCCAACTGTGATCTGTCGTAACGTCAATATACCCTGCGCGATCCCCAACGTTGATGGTTGAGGCCAGTTGATCGTAAAGTCACGAAGATCAGCGACAGCATTCGGACGATCATTGTATACACGTAGAACAACAACACCGAATGTATCAAATCCGCCCCATTCCACGCGTACCTGACTAGAGGCACAGTCGGGTGTATAGGTATCCGTGGCGTTTGGATCCGGTGGCGGATCATAGTCGATAGGATCTGGTGGTAATTCAAGTGTGATCGGACATTCACCATCTGGAAGACCAGCGGCATTAAAATTCATAAAGTAGAAGACCGATCCACCAAAATCCCATTGATTAAAGACATCACCGAGATTATTGCCACTATTCAAATAGGTTGCTTCAAACAGAGACACACGACCTTCGCCTACAACATCACGATTCGCTGATTCGAATGAATCAAAGTCATCGCCTGTGAAGCCCTGTGTATCTAAGCGCCGATTCTCACCGGTGCCACCCACTTCGTTACCCACCCAATGTGGTTCTGTGTTTAGCGCCATAGCCCCCAGATAACGGTTCTGGAATTCAGTTTCAGTACGAACACGCCAATTCAGATCGACGCGGTTAAGTATCGTTGTTTGCGTATTGAGGTTTTCTATTTCAATAAACATACGATTATTGCGGAAGCTCACATTACTGACGTTGATTCCCTGACATTCAAAGGGTCCAGGTGTTGGTGAAAGTGTATTGGTCGGCGTTGAAGTCGGTAATGGACGTGGCGTTGAAGACGCTGTTGGCAAGGGTGTTGCTGTGTCAGGAATTGGTGTTGGTGTGTCAAGTTCAGCCGCACCCGGAGAACTCCCCTGTACCGCACTCAACGCACGGGACGCACGGAATGATTCATTTACACCGGCACGGCGTGCTTCCATCTGTACATATTCTGCGACACCAATCGGCGTAATCAAGGGATGATTAAAGCGAACAGAGATCGTCACACGATCACCCGGTGCCCCAGGATCTAACCAACGTGTACCCGCATTAACCGTTGCAGAAGCATCTGTTGGCGGAATTTCGTTGAGCATACAGAAAGGTTCTTCGTACATCGCCTCAATAGCGGCATTCGTAGCGGATAACTCACCACCATCTAACACAGTAACAAATCGTGTATCTACATCAAGTTCTAAGCTCGTAGATCCTGTTCGGAAATACCGTTGACGGGAACTACAAATTGTAACATCAAACCAACCCGTCTGGTCGCTACGGGGCAATGGACGTTCCCAAACAGTCATCAGATACTGACGTACCGATTCTGAGATAGACAATGTGGCAGGACGTAAGATAGTTTCCAGCGGATTATCTTCTAAAGATATGCCCGCCGCTGAACGACGCGCTTCTTCATAGATAGAGAGAATACGCGCAATATCTTTTCGCCGCTCAAAGTGTTCATCGTTTGTCGGGTCACAGTCTTCGCCATCGTACCATGTTGCATAAAGGCTCTCGACATCACCCTCGTATATTTCCACTGTATAGGTACTATCCAGAGGATCGGGTTGATAATTTGGAATATGGTTTCCCCGTCGATCTTCCGCCACACACGGCACCAGATCTGAAGCGATCTTATCAGGGTCTTGTGGCGAATTTGGATCAGCCGGATCGACACGATATTGCTGAATCGTCAGCAATGTATAGCGATCTTCATTATATTGACCGGTTGTTGCATAACGGGTCGCTTCACGTGCCGCATTCTGTAGCGTCACCCAAGCCTGAAACAACCGCCCGAATTCGATAACTCCGAAGACCAGCAGAAGCAGGATGGGCAATGTTAGCCCAAACTCCGCTAAGGTCTGCCCTCTTCGCCGTTTCTTATAACGTTCTGTCGTCTTTCTTTCATGATCTTGCATAACTTACCCACCTTTACGCTTTCTTATCCGGCAAGTCGCGTGAACATACGTGACGCGATCTCGTCGAATACAATTTGAAGTTCTTGCTCATCTGGTGCGTTGAAGTAGTTACCACAACTTTCTGTTGGTGGCAGGAATGTTGGGTTATCAGGATCTGCCGTATTAAATCCACCGAGATACCCGGCGGCGACATCTGGTGGCTCACAGATACTGGGCGCACCAAGGCGTTCCGGTAAAGTATCCCCAGCCTCAAACGGCACTAAGCCCGCTTCTTGTAAATAGAACTGCTGATAATTTGTATCGATATTGAAATTATCACCAACATCAGCAATATATCGCAGGAGTTCTTCCCCAAGGCAATCCGGCACGTTTTCATCACACGTACCCGGTGTATCACCAGAACGCCCATTATCAAAGTTCAAACCAAAACCAATGGTAAAGATGGTCGGTAACGTGACATTACCACCAGCTTCTTCCCATACGCGCCCGACAAAATCTGCCCAGTCGCGCGCATAGTCGTCTACATCGTAATAAATATCACAGTTACCCGTGTTCAGCGGATAATCTCCAACATCAATATCATAGACACGCCCGTTCTGACCATTCAGTTCGTATGAATCGCCAGTATTGTAGTTAATATCCGGCGCACCGGGTCCAAACCCAGCTTCATAGCGAGCACCGCCACCGGGTATAGTCGCACCAACCGTATGTTGGAAGGCATCAGTCGCGACACCAGATGCCGGATAACAGAAGTGACGTGTTTCCGGTCTTTCATCTAAACAGAAGGGGAATTCAATCGGGTCTTCAGCACCTGTATCAGTTAATTCTGCAAACGCAGTTGGCGTACCATATGGACAAACACCAAAGGCACCATACTGACCGGGAATACCGTATCGCTGAGTATCGCCCTGCACAAAGCCTGGTTGCAACTGATAAGGTGATGCCACATTAGCAACCTGTGCAAAACGACGCGCAGGATCACTGGCACCAGCGGCACCATCACTGAGCATAATCATCACCCAGACCGTACCTTCACTACGGCTGGTCGATGGATCAGTCAGTGCATTATTGCCCTCACGCAGTGCCGCACCAATATTTGTCCCACGACAGGATGCCCACAATTCATAACTATTTAGAATATTCAGACCATTCACACTCGCAGGACCGCGCCATGGATCCGCCAGAATATTGGGTGTCATGATGTTATACAGCGTTTCTGAGCCATCAACAGGATCACCATTTGGCACATTACCGGGCTGACCACGGGTTGCATAACGAGAAAATGGATATTTCATCGCCGCATTCTGGAAGGGGCAATTGTCGATTACAGGATAATCGTTGTAATTTAATGCTTCTGGACCTGTTGAATAATAATTGATCGGAATAGATTGACCGTTATTGTCAATTCCCTGTGCAAAGCCAATCCAACCACCATTTGCTTCATCCCAATCGTAGAAGTTCGGTTCAGCACGTACACCGATCATACGATCTAACGTATCCGTTGCAGTTGCCGCATCTTCGATCATGTGCGTTAATCCAACTTGATCACCGTCAGGGTCTACGATAAAAGCAGTACGATCAAACGTCACAAAGCCAACACGATCACCACGCACAAAGTCGATACGCTCAAGGAACAAACGGGTCGCATCTCGCGCCGATCGGAAGGGTTCACAGACCAGATCGGAGAAGTTATTGTCCGCTAAGACTGATGTTACACCAACGATCTCATTGATATTGTTCGGGTCTTGCTGACCATTCCCCGGGTCGTTACAACATCCATAGAAGCTATACGACGGTACAAAGTTACCCCAAACATCAGTGCCGAACGATCTACCATTCGCAGTATACAGATCATCGATATATTCAGGTACAGGAATACCCTGTGAATACGGATGGAAGCGCACCCGACATTCTGATCGGGGATGTACCTGTCCCGCAGGGGTACCTGCTGGAATAAAGGATTCAACACGATAACTTGGGTCAGCATCAGCCGTATCATCACCTACGTTATATTGCAAACGTCGATTAACAGATTCTTGCGTTACCCCCAATAAATCCTGTTGCCAGAAAACATCATAAAAATCGTCAATGAATGTTGCCGGATCATAATCACCAGCGACTAATTCTCGCCCAAAAATGGTATCCGGGTCGTTCGTACCGGTGGCAGGGTCGCCACCAAAGTTACCGAAACTCCAGGCGCGGGGAGGCACATAAGCATACCCCTGATTAACATCTGCCCAATCTTCGTAAGTTGTGTCGTGGAGCATCGACTCAGATACATCCATAACCAGCACCACATCAAGCACCGCCGTTTCTGAAGTCGCAGAAGCGCGTAACGTAATCGCACCAATACCAACCAACCTCAAAAATACCGTCGGCGATTCAATCTCGGCAGTAACACGTACTAATTTACGTTGATCCGCAGTACAAAGGTCTTCATCAACCTCGACTTCTGGTGTGTCGGGGTCAAGGTCAATTGTTTGCGCCGTATGACAGGTTTCCACCAGCACATCACGCGGGTTCAAGTTATGGAATTCGACAAATTGCCGTGCCGCCATCCCAACCTCACCAATGTTACGATCATCGCGCATTTGCCCAGCCGCCGCGATTGACGCACTGTCAACAGCCCTGCGCAATGTATTGAAACGCACGAACAAGATGGAAACATCTACGGCAATCCCTACGATAGCCAATAATCCAACCATACCCAACGCAAGAATTACGATGGACTGACCAGTTTGGCTATTGCGTAAATACCGTTTAAAGCGTCTAGATACCATAATTTTCACCTAATTTTCATACTGAATTCGAGGTTCAACGGCTGGTACAGGGAACGCTGACCATACATAAATCGTGGTCTGGTCATCACCCAGTGCATTCATCACAGGGGAAAAAATTGGCAGGTTGAGCAATAGTTGATGTTGCCACCAAATTTCTACCAGCACCAATCCCTGACTTGGAAGATACACGCCGAGGTCTTCGTTAGGGTCTACACATTCACCTTCTATACAGGTAATATCACTCGCATCAAATTCAAACGTAGGCACTGCCATGCGTTCTTGCACATCATAAATTGACCATTCAGACCCATAGCAATCGACATCGTAAGTGGTGCGGCTACCGTTAGCGAGTTCAACAGTAATCGCCTCAATACGATGTTGCCCTAAATAGGCAAAACCTCGCTGTTGTTCATTATTATTATCATGCCCGCGTGGCACCCAGACACCATTGACTTCATCTGCTAATTCAATCGGTTGATCTGTGTACGGTGGGTTCGTTGCTTGGGCGGTTGAAGAATCATAAGTCAATATGACATTGCCAGTCCCGCCATCACGATCGTCAATATAGTTGAACGGATCACGCTCAATAGAGTTATTGCGCGCGCCGGTTTCCAGTACATTGCACTCATTGGCATTGGTCGGGTAACGCCCCACGACGACGGGAATATAGCCAGGTTCGTATTCATCAACATCAAGTCCGGGACCATACCCATTCTCAAAATCAACATCGCCACCAGGGTCATTGAACATCGTTTGTACCGCAAATACAGAAATCGCAATATCGTCAATGCCATTTTCTGAATTCATCTCTAATGGGGAAAGAGAATCTATCATCTGACACAAGATCAGATTATAAAAGCCTGCGTTATTGGTTGATAATCCGAGTTGACAATTTCGGGCATCTTCACGAGCTGTATTGACTGCACCATCAGTAGTGCCATCAATACTAGTTCCACCGGTAGAACTCGCCGGTAGAATTGTAAGTTCTGTTAAAATATCATTGTTCTCCCAAGAAATCGGATTATTATCACCGCTGAGAACAGTACCGCGTCGCGCACCAACTTTTGCGACTTCTTGAAGTGATAAATAATTGTTGGCGATCCAGCCAATTTCAATAATACCCGTAATCAGAACAACCAGTAATGGCATAATAAACGCCATTTCGATAATACTCTGACCCTGGGTAGCCTTACCGTATTCGGATGGCGTACCATCCAGAATTGCTAAAATTTTTCTACGTAATCGACTCATCTTAATGAATCCTATCAATGCATTGATGGATGATGACATCACAATCATACCATGATGACCGGATGTGAAAGTGCTTGGAGTTGTAAGAAAATGATAGGGTTTTGTTTATAGATGCCCGGAAAAATGTGAACTTGACCATTCCAAGCATCTGATTTGTATGAATTTACTTATGACACACACTTTAGAGTGAAGAAGAGGAAGAAGCCTGTGATGAGGTATATGGCGAATCTGCGAACTCAACATGTGCCCGCACTGAATACCCGCGCCCATGACGTGATTGGATAATATCAGGATGATCTGGGTTCGGCTCAAGTTTACGACGCAAATTACGAATATGGTTACGCACTAACGCGGCATCCCCTACACCATCAGGATAGTTCCAAACACCCGTCAGCAAATCCTGTGTTCCGTGCCATTTATTTGGCATATGGCACATAAAGTTCAATAGATCAAATTCAATGCGTGTAAGCATGATCTCTTTTGAGTCGACAAATACCTGATATGTTCCGGGGATAATACGGAGCGCAACCGTGTCATCAGAGACAAAATTGTTGGATCGTCGTAAATGTGCCCGTACGCGAGCCGCTAATTCACGGACTGCAAAGGGCTTACGCACATAATCATCGCCACCAGCTTCTAACGCATCAGCAACGTTATAAGAGCCGTGATGACCAGTCAAGAAAATGATCGGAGCAACAGCGGTCTCAGGATTCGCCCTGATATGATTACATAGATCCACACCGGTTGTTTTAGGTAAGGAAAGGTCTAGAATGAATAGATCAGGATTAACAGTCTCTAACATTGCAAACATTTCCTGACCAGAATGTGCTTTAAAGACGTTATACCCTTCATGATTAAGTGCATCCTCAATCATATTGAGGACTGAACTATCGTCATCAACCACTAATATCTTACACATATATAAAGCCCACTTGCTGATGATATACGAAATTTATAAATACAGTATATCCTGATATGTGTAATTAGTCGTCAAAAGTCTCGTAACTTTTTATGAATTTTGTCTGATCATTATTAGCAAACCCATTACGAAGACATCATATAGCCGACACCATGAATAGTTCGCACATATTTTCGCGTGGAATCCTTTTCGATCTTTGCCCGCAAGTTCCTAACATGAGCACGGACTAAGTCAGGATCTCCAGCATCCGGTGGATAATCCCAAACAGCTTGTAGCAAATGAGACAGCGATAGTACCTGGTCAATATGTTCCATGAAGTAGCGTAATAGACGATGTTCTGTTGATGTAAGCTGTACTGGCTTGTCATTGACATAGGCTTGATATGTATCGGAATCAAGTTTGAGGTTTCCAAGATGCATCACAGCATTGGTTCTACGCTCACGGGAAACACGACGCAGAAGAGCATGCACACGGGCACGTAACTCTGCAAGTTCAAACGGTTTAACAACATAATCATCCGCACCAGCATCTAACCCATCTACGATATCATCTGTACTGCCTTTCGCAGTCAAGAATAATACCGGTAACGCAATATATCGTGAATCCCGCCGAATATGCTTACAAACCGCAATGCCGTCCATTTCTGGCATAATGATGTCAAGGATCACCAGATCCGGTTGTTTATTCTCAAGAAATTCAAGCGCCTTTTTACCGGCATTCACAGCTGTGACTTCAAAATCTTCTCGCTTTAGCACACGCTCCAAAGTACCTAATACTTCTGGATCATCATCAACAGCTAGTATATGTGCCATAACAAAACGCTCCCTACATTGGTAAGTGATTG
>DAOTXB010000249.1:0-2529 GCA_034435575.1 Anaerolineae bacterium | reverse complement strand
CATGTGAGCCGTCATCTGGGCATGATCGAAGCGTTGATCGGCGCGACCCTTCATCAGAGTGGCACGGCAACGATTTAACTTCCCAGCGATTTTTCCGATCTCCCAGCGCCGTTTTGTGCCGTTGGGGTAGGTGTGGGTGAGGTCAATCGTTTTTGACTTGAGGACAGAAATATGTCAATTAGATTCATAATCACACCATATGACCCGAAGTTTTGGGAAACAACTAACAGTGATTTGCAGATAAACACCGATGAATTTAGGATTAATCTTCTCGCCAATTGGAAAGAAGCAACGATTAAGACTACTCCCAAAGATGGACTACTTTGGTCGATACCAGAAAAAGAACGTGTTGGGTTTTATGGAGCGGTTCAATCAAACAAACAGATAGTTACTTTTGGACCTGGTAATTGGACGCTTTATAAAGATTTTGTCTTGTGGTATCGCAGACAGATACCAGAAAAATATGAGCTTTACCTCTTCACTTCAAGTTCTATGGAGAGTCTAGTTATTTCCTCAAATACAACTAAAGATGACATTGAACAATTCTTCTGAGTGAATTAGACGTGTGATTTGTATTGACGTGAGAGTTAACGCCCCAGTGTTTTGAGACGGTCTAGGCGTTCTGGTGCAATAGCCTGATTTATTGCGGGGTGGGGTGACGGTCTGCGTCTTTAGTCGATGCTCAATATCTTGCAGATAATGGTCATGTAGGGAATGATCTGTGTATCTTTCCGCTTTGCCTAGTAGCAAATTTTGTTCGTCGTTAGCAAAGCAACGGACAAGCGTTTGTTGACGATAGCGCTAAATCCCACTATTGTGAAAATGAATATCGCCTTATCGACAGGATGTAGATTTCATGCGCCGGATAACCATAAGTCTTATATTACTTTTGCTTTTTGCGTTGATGAGCGTATCTCTACTCAATGCCACCGATCATGAGGATGACGATACCCCGCTGGCGTTGGTTGCCGTTTCGCAGGATGATGATTCGCAGGATCTGGTGTTGATTGATCCGATCACCGGGCAACAAACAGTCATTTATAACGTCGCTGGCGTTGGCTCTGATGCGCTGTGGTCACCGGATGGGCGCTACGTCACCATTACCGATTTTCGTGATCCAGATGCGCGGACATTGTTGTTATATGACACGGCTGATGGCTCATTCATTCCGATCAGTGATAACTTGCATCAGACTGAATGTGGGTTTCCGGTATATTGGTCGCCAGATGGTGATATGTTCGTTTATAGTGAAACCGATTCTATATGGTTGGTTGACCCACAAAATGAGTCAATAGAAACATATCGTCTCATGGATTTTGTCGGCGAAAATTACTATTATCCGCGCGCTGTTTGGTCACCGGATCGCCAGCAATTGGCACTGATGGTCACGGATGCAGTCGATGAAATCCGCGATATGACACAGGACATCCCCACAGGTGAAGTAATTTATTCTGGCAGATTTGATATTTCAGGGTCTGCCACATGGTCACCGGATGGGCGCTATATTTTCATGCAACTTCCGCGGACTGCACCGTCCAATTATGGTGTGTTCGATACACAAACAGGCGAGATCGAGTACTTTGAGGTTCACCTTGTGGGGTCATGGTCACCGGATAGTGCTTATCTGTCGTTTTACCGTCATGGTTTCGAACATCCGTTATATGATCTGCTATTTTACGAAGCCGCAACAGGCGACATCGTCTCCGCGCCACTATTGCCTGGTGGTCGGATTTACGTGACGTCTGCCTGGGGGGACGGTCAGCATCTGATGGTAAATCAGGATCATAATCAAGTTGAATTGTACGATCCTGCTACAGGTGAGATGACAGTCATCATGGAAGATGTGGGTTATTTGCTCAGACAGACATGGTCACCGGATGGTCAACATCTGGCGTTTACGGGCAACATTGACGGGCAAAAGGGCGAGGGCACACAGGTCTACATTTTCAATCGCGCGACCATCACAGATGCGTCCACTGCGATCCGGCTTGATCTGCTGACATCTGAACCGTATCAGCGAGGCACGCTGGAATGGTCACCGGATGGGCGTTATCTGTTCATCAACGGCATCCACGATGAATATTTGTATGATGTAGCAACCGATGAACTCATCACGCTGACAGAAAACACCATGATTGTACGCAGTGCCGGTAATTCCTGGTCAGGCAATCTGCTTGGCTTAACACTGTCATTAGAAGGCGATGACGCATCCGATAGTTGGGTCTTTGATGTGACGACGGGTGAATTACGTAATATCACCAATACGCCGGATGACTATGAAGTGTTCATCGGTTGGCGCGACAACCCCCAGCGCAATAGTCTGATTTATTGCGGGGTGGGGTGAGGGTGTGGAGCAGATAGCTGAAACCAGCTCGAAAAAAATCGTAATTATCAATAAAGAGCGCCGAAGTAAGTCACGGCGCTACGCATTGTCTATGCCTCCGCAATAAATTTTATAGCTGGAGCATTTATTCACTAGCGGATTTTGTCGTTATAATTGAGCACTATATGTGCAAGAGGATTATGGTC
>DAOTXB010000248.1:0-5360 GCA_034435575.1 Anaerolineae bacterium | reverse complement strand
ATCGCGCTTTTTCGCTGTTCAGTAAGGCATCCACCGCTGGCAGGCGACGGAATAGCGCGTTGATGTCAGGCATCGTCATCGCCATTGATCTCCCGTATGCGTAAGAAACCTTCTAACACGATGAACACCAGTAGGAGGAAGAAAATGACCGGCGTAGACAGCACACGCGGAATCTGCATCCATGCACAAATCACCACGAATAAGCCTACCCACACGCTTTGACGCACAATCACACCGCCCGGGGGCAGTGGACGGTCAATACGGGTGAAGCGCACATTCAAATAGCGCACTAATGGCATGACGGTGCCTGTCACGGCGATGTGCAATAAGATGAAAAACATCCAGATAGGTGGACCCAGACTGACCTGTTGTGTTGTGACCAGCCAATACAAACCCGCCCAACCGCCAATCATCATCACCACACCTGTAATCAGCGCGCCGATATGATCGGGAGGTACGCCACCGGAAGTATAGTCATTCGTTTCACGAATTTTTTGTTGTTTGAGCCGTCGTTGAGTCATGGTGATGATTATACTGTGCCAATTTGTATTCTAGAAGCATTGATTGTGACGTAATTGTTATATGAAAATAATAAAAACCTTAATCCTAAATGCTATCTTTATGCAATTGGTACTATAAAAGGTTAAAATGATGGTATAACATTTTTGTTATTGTTGAAACTTTCATGTCAACAGGTAAAGGTAAACGTTTGAACATTAACCATTTGGATCATCTCGTCCTAACTGTACAGGACATCAAACGTACGATTGCATTTTATACGCGTGTTTTAAACATGCAAGAGATTACGTTTGGTAATAATCGAAAAGGGTTGCTATTTGGTGTTCAAAAGATCAACCTGCACGCGCTCGGCAAAGAGTTTGAGCCTAAAGCAACACAGCCAACACCGGGGTCAGCAGATCTGTGTTTTATCGCCGCGACACCAATGCAAGAAATTATCGCGCACCTTGCACAGGAGAACATCACAATCGTGGAAGGTCCCGTGCGACGTTTAGGGGCTAATGGTCCCCTGCAATCGGTCTACTTTTATGATCCTGATGGTAATTTGATCGAAGTGTCCAATTACGTATAACGGCGGGTGTCTATCCGCTGTTTATGCTTGCCTATGCTCGCGCACAAAGGCAAGTAAGTTTTCATAATGTGAGCCTTGCCAGTAGATTTGTCCACACGCCACACATTGATGAAAGACATCGTAGTATTGAGCGGTACGCGCTTCGAGCTGATCGCGGATTTTCGCCTTTTCCACCTGCTGTAGCGCACCATTACAGCGCATACAGATTGTAAATGGCTGAATTTGTGGATACAGGTCATAGTGATGCATCACCTCAGTCAGCTTTTCACGCGGGTCAGTCGCCCGCACCCAACGCCCATAAATTACCAGACGACGTTTGAGCAATCCCACATCCCGTGTGAGCAGAATGCGCGTTTCATCATGGGAAATCTGTGCAAGTTCCTCATCAGGATAATCATTGCGATAGAGCGTATTAAACCCCAATAGCCGAAGATACCCCGCCACGCGTCCTAAATGTGTGTCTAATACAAAGCGCGGACGATGGGGATATACGGGGCGAAGCGGGATATGTGGCGAAACATCTGGCGTGATGTGATGATCGTAAACTTGCACCGTGTCGCCCGGCTTCACTACCGAGTCCAGATCAACACCGGTATCGTTGATGACCAATGCGCCAATTTCGGTATGGGGTACACCGAACGACTCGATCAAGTCTTTGGTCGACCATGAGACAGCCTCAAACGTAAAGTTAAAGGTTACATCGCGCCGTGCAGGTGGTAAAAAGTCATTAACTTCGCCATAAAAATGAAAGGTTGTCGGGGTCATTAGTCCAAATATTTTTTGAGTATGGTGATAAGTTCCATCGGCGATTTTGATTTGGAGACGATCTCTTTTACGCCAATCTCGTCCAGTAATTCCTCGAAAATACGTGTGTTGTTCTGTACCGTATAACAGACAATGGGCACGTCCAATTTATGCTGATGAATCAAGAGGCGGGCGAGGTTTACACCGGAGGTATGCCCGCGATTGGCATCACCCACACGCTTGCTGACCGGCATGGCGATGTCGAGTAAGATCAGATCGACGGTGGGCTTACCGTGCTCTTCAATTTGCGTTTCGATGATAGACAATGCTTGATCGGCATCGCGTGCGGTGATAACGTCAAATTGTGTTTTTAAAATACGGACGACATTTGCATAACGCCATTGGTCATCTTCCACATAAAGTAGCGTCTTTTTCATGATCTATCTTTCTGGTACACCATTATGCGCGACGAGGACGCAACCTGCCGACCATTGTCGGGATGCGTAACCGTCGATGATAAGCGTACCATTCTAGCATCAACACGGCTAGCGCCAACAACGCCGCAAGGGGCCAGAATTCGCGCTGACCAACCGCATCTTCTTCGATGGCGACAACCGTAACATCACCAACCTGTAGCGCCCCTTCAGAGACGGGTGCAATGTCGCTTTCGAGTGTGCTGAATAGATTGACGGCAAAGGATTGTGCTTGCACCGTGTCGCCACCATTGAGTGCCTCGATCTGATAAATCCCCGATTGGTTGGTTTCGGCGAAGATGACCAATTCGCGTTCAATCGGTAGGGTGCGCATTTCGCCATCGGGTAAGCTGACGCGTACTTCATCAGCATCAAACGGTGGACGAATACCAATTGTTGCGCCCGTGCTCAGGCTATTGGTGCTTGTCAGCGCATCTCTCGGCGTGAACCATTCGGTCAAATTAGTGATGAGCACAGGAAAGGCAATATCTAACGGCAAGGTGGATTCTCGCACATCGAACGGCAAAATGGCGACCTGTTGACCGTTGACCTCACCGGCATAGAGCAAGGTGCCACCGTCCACCCGAATCAAGTCATCTGCCCAATCGACCCCGATTAATTCACGGAAGCGTAACAGGCTAATCGGGCTAAAATCGATAAACGCCACACGCGGATCATCCTGCTCCACTACCGGATTTCCTGTTTGTTGATTAAATGTGCCGAGCGTGAAAATATCGGTGCTTGTCGGTGGGTTGATAATCAACATATCGCCCGCAGGAAGTGTATCCGGCAAATAGCCATCAAAAATATACAGATCGTAAGCGAGTGACGGTAAACCGATTTGTGTGTTCCCGCGCACCGTCTCAATCCCCGGCAAGCTACGAAGCACCTGCTCGATAAACAGGTTACCCTCGGTCATCAAAAGTACACTGCGTTCGTCGACCTCGGTGCTGACGGTATACGCGATGTTATCCGCCTCAAGGAAGTCCTCCGCATCGCTGTTGACCGAGATCGTTAATCCCGCCTCGATAGTTTCAAAGTCTGAACCCAGAGCCTGTGTGCTGACGATGGGCAAATTGGCGTTGGCGGGTACATCATAACGCTCGGAGATGAGCAATTCGCCATCCACCCGTAAGCTGAACACCACCTCAGCGTCGGTGTCGCCATAATTGGTCAATTGTCCGAATAATTGGGGTGCCTGACCGGGGAGGGTGCGCGTCGCTAATGCTGTGATCGCCACATTTTGGTCTGATGTGCCAACAGGGATATAGCGCAATTCACCCTCAATACCGGGTAATCCGACGGTCTCCCCGAGTCCGCCATCGCCGATAATTACAATCGTAAATTCTTCACCTGCCGGACGACCTGCAACGGCAAGGTTGAGCGCCGCGTCCCAATCGGCTTGTCCGATGCCGGGGTCTGCGCCATTGATCGCACTGCGTAATTGAGAACGGTCACCGGTGTCACTCGCCAGCACTTCCGGCACATCAGAGACACGAATCACGGTCATGTTGTTGCCGGAGGGCAAGGTATCGACCACATCAATTGCCTGTCGTTGGGCTTCTTCAAAGCGTGTATCGCCGTCAATGTCGGTGGCGTTCATACTAGCGGAGGCATCCAGCAATACAACTGTCTTACCAGAGCTGACCGCCGGAACATTAATGAACGGACGCGCCAGCATGAAGATCAACAACGCGAGAATAATCAATTGCAAAATCAGCAACAGATTTCGCTTTAACCGTTGCCAGGGGGTGTTGGCTTCTTTATCCTGCATGACTTGTTGCCACAGGAAATTGCTGGAGACCATCACCTCACGCCGACGCAGGCGCAACATATACATCAAAATAATGGGGATGGCGAGTAAACTGGCGATAAACGCGAGTGGTGCGAGAAAATTCATAGATGAGTTCTCAGATTTTTTGATTTTTTAGATGTTAACACGCGGGATCAATTATCGTTTTCCTCAACCGCTTTAATCATGTTGAAGCGGTCTAAATAGCGATCTTTGTTGACAAATTCCGCGCTCAGGAATGCCTCGGATAATTCTTCTGCAACCTTTTTGCCGATCACCTGTGCGCCGACGACGAGCACGTTCATGTTGTCGTGCTCAACCCCTTGATGAGCGCTATAAGTATCATGACAAATAGCGGCGTAAATGCCCGGATATTTGTTGGCGGCGATGCTGGCACCGACCCCGCTTCCACAGGCGAGAATCCCCCGTTCAGCCGTGCCATCGGTGAGCGCAGTCGCTACACTGGCGGCGGCATCGGGGTAATCGGCACGGACGGCATCCGTATCTACTCCAAAATCGTGAACGTCGTGCCCTTGCTGGCGTAGATAATCCGCAAGATGATCTTTTAGGATAAAGCCCGCATGGTCGGATGCGAGTGCAATTTTCATAAGTGGTCGCCTTTATGCGCTGTGTATTTTCGAACCTATCGCTATGATACCAGAGGGTAACGCGCTTCGCCTATCATTGTAACTTTTTTTGGTGGGGTGTGGAGGTGGTGTGTGCGATACCTTCGCTCTTGAGGATATGTTCTTAGCATAGGGGGACCCAATAGAGTAAGGGTAATGATACTTTACCATGCAGGTGATAGTGGATTATCTATACCAGTTATGATGACTTCGGGATTGGTACCATCAACGTTCATAATAGTTAGTTGACCACTCTGTATATAGACGATTTGTTGGTGGTCAGGAGATACTGAGGGTAATCCAGCAGATAATGATAAATTGGTTAGTTGATTAATTACGCCATCGAGAACATTAACAGAAAAGATCGTACTTTGATAAAAACCAGAACTATAGATAATTTGATTATCTGAATACCAATTTAATGCAGACAATCCAGCTACACCAAGCCCTCTATCATTAAGTGAGATACGGGTTTTATTGCTACCATCGGCATTCATGATGAAAATATCCAAACTCTGGGCGTCAAGAGCTGAGACTGGCGGGAGATCTCCGTTAGAAACATACGCAATTTGTGTACCATCTGGAGACCACTTTGGATCAGCATTATATTGGCTTATGCTACTATTGGTTAGGTT
>DAOTXB010000247.1:0-18142 GCA_034435575.1 Anaerolineae bacterium | reverse complement strand
TCTTCGATGTGGCGATCATTTCGGGTTATGGCGTGGCATGTGCATCAAGAAAGGTTAGAAGCGCATCCACCACACATCCTCTTGCGTCCTAATGTAGATAATTACGGGTCGCTCGATTTCACTGATGTTGATGGTCCATTAGTTGCAGGTCGGAAATGTGCGCTGGAACAAATTGACAAGATTAGGGCACTTGTGCGTGATGGAGCCAATGCAAAAACAGACCGTCCACACTAAAGTGTAGATTTTCGATTATGGTCGCGTCGCCCCCATATCCATTTCTCAGTTAAAATGCGAACGGTCATATCATGGTCAATTGTTACTTGACACGATAAACGCGGGTAGCCAAATTTAGCACCGATACGATCATGCCAGTGCTTTGGCGAAGGTTCGCCAATACGAATGTGTACACCACAGGTTGCACATAAGCCACGCCCACCACAATTGATTTTATCTGGAATAGTGCCGTATGGTGAAATATCATTTTCTAGCAATATCTGCCGTAAATTTTCACCTTTGTTGACCGTTATCCGCCTAAACTCATCATCAATTTGCACGGTCAATATACAATTATCAGGCATCATAAAACTCCAGATTATCAAGAAATTCTTGGGCTTGTTGTTGTACTGCTTGACGTTCAGTATCATCAAGATGACGTAAATTCAGCACATTGCGCCCCGTGCGTGGATTAGCACGTAAAGACTCCTCATTTTCGATCAAGAAATTCCAGTACAAATAGTTAAATGGGCAAGCTCCGTCTCCTGTTCGTTTCGTATGCTTAAGCGCACAATCCTGACAATAATCGCCCATTTTATTGATATAATTCGCAGACGCGACATAGGGTTTAGTGGCAATTTTTCCGCCGTCCGCGTTCAACCCCATACCAATAACATTAGGTTGCATCACCCAATCATATGCATCAATGTAAAATGCCTTGAACCAGTCCAGTACGGCTTGTGGTTGTATACCCGCCAGCAAATAAAAATTTGAAATCACCATTAAGCGTTCAATATGATGCGAATACCCGGTACCGAGCAATCGGGTAACAATGTGTTTTATGCAATTCATATCCGTTTTTCCGTCCCAGAACATTTGAGGAACCGGACGTTGAGCATTCCAATGATTTTGTTCTGCTAAGTCGGGCATCAACTGCCAGTATTGCCAGTACATATACTCACGCCAGCCCATCACCTGGCGCACGAACCCTTCAACAGAATTGAGCGGCGCGTCCTTCTCATAATAAGCTCGCTCAACCGCATCAATGACCTGCATCGGCGTGAGCAACCCGATGTTGAGATAGGGTGACAATATCGCATGAAACAGGTGCCCATCACGTTTGGTCATCGCATCTTCATACGTTCCAAAATTCTCCAATCGATTTGAAACAAAATCAACCAGCGCGCGTTCAGCTCCAGCATGTGTTACCGCATAATTGAAACCATCAATCGACCCGACACCGGCTGATTCCTGAATATCCTCTATGACCTGTTTAGTTATCGCATCAGGTGCAAATTCTGGCATGTCTGGTAAATCAATATTTTGGGGAAGTGGTTTACGGTTTTGCTTATCAAAATTCCATTGTCCGCCAACGGGTACATCACCATCCATCAACACATCAAAGTGTTTACGCATATCACGATAGAAATATTCCATCACATAGCGCTTATCGGGATTATAGTCAGGGTATGGATTATGTTCACTGAGGAGGAACTGACGATTCGGGATAACTTCTACAGGTAATTCTGTGATTTCCGATAGCTTTTCTTCTTGAAATTGACGACCTGTGTAGTCTGCCGCCGCCATCGTGATAATTTGCTCAGGTTTGTGCGCCTCAATGGCTTTTTGCAAGCCGTCGGTAAAATTTTCCGCACGGATATAATCCGCCGTATACCCGCGTTCTTGTAACATTTCCGCGTAATGGCGCATTGCACTGAACAGCAGAATCAATTTGTGTTTATGGTAAGGCAATTTTTCTGATCGCCAATTGCTCTCTATTAAGACAACACGAATATTCTCCCGCTCCGACTGTTCTTCAGCAAGTGCTAAGGCAGGATGATTTTCTAACAATTGATCGCCAAGAATCCACACTAAAATCACAATCTATCCAATCATTTACATCTAGCAATATGATTGATTAAACTGCATTCAGGTGAATAGGTTTTGAATTGAGGGTAAATATCAGATAATCATACGTTTACAGGCACAATGTAGCCGTCTCGGTATAATGCATCAAAGTGCATTGACGATATACCCACTTCTTGTGCATAAGCACATGTAAACCCATCAGGAGATTGTATTACCAATCCAATGAGTGCCTCATCTACCAGATAATCCGCCTTAAAATCATGATAAATACCGCGTGTTTCAGATAAATAGCACCATACTGGCAAGATATATCGTGTATCGTCGTTTATGTGTGGATGCTGATATTTCATCGGACTAACGACTTGTGCATTCTCAATTGCTTCAGCATAAGCATTCAGTTGGCGCTCAATACCATAATTCTCATGTAGATAAGCCAATGTATTTTCCGATGTGCTTCGTCGCTCACGAATGATTTTATGAGCGATTTTCGCCGCAGTTGCTATATCACCATAGTCAACCTTATCAATCAGTGTTTCTGGCAACAATTCACGGTGCGTCGATATTCTTGCGGCGATGCTCAGTGTTCCACAGCCTAATGATTCGTAGACTGCATTGCCAAACGATTCTGGAAAGTACCCCAGAGATACTGTGACCGCCCCTAGACTATAGTATTGTGGCATGAGTTCTTGTGGAATCCAGCCATGAAACACAAAATTATCATTCAACCCATAATCACTGATCTTCGCTTCAATCTGTGCATAAAATTCACGTAGCTCCGACGAGGACTGCACATCATGCCAGCGCGGTGCCAATGCAATCAAATCAGTGATGTGGTAGTTATGGACGAGCATATTCACCAATTCAATCGTCTGCATAATACCCTTAGAGTCTTCTGGTCGGTGGGGATGCAACAAAACGGGCTGTTCTAATGATCGTATCTGTACATAGTCGAAAATCTCATGCGGTGTCGTTGGCTTAAATTTATTCCAATCAAGCCCATTATGAATAACCGTCACACGCTCATCATAATCTTCAAAAAAGCGCCCGACAGTCTGTGTGAAATATTTTCGGGAATACTCTGAAATCAGAACAAGATTCTGCCCTTGAGACAAAAACCCGCCGAGCAATGTCTCTGGATAGACATTATCGCGTAATGAAACCACCGTGGGCACATTGTCATACGCATATGGGAAGAGAAATTCTCCATCATGCATATAAAATCGATCCGCAATTTGTAGATGATGCCCAACTTCCTGCAAGATAATACTAAGTTCATAGGCAGGCACAGCATATGGTTGTGGAAACGGTTGCTTGAACGGTAATATCGGCTTGACCATAACCCGATCATGGAGCTTAAACGCGCCATTGTGCTTTTCTGTTTTGGTGCATAATACCGTTACCTCATGACCACGTTCGCCCATATAAATAGCAATGTTTTGGAGATGTTTGGGCGCCCCACCCATCACCGTATCTGAGAATAACGGATTGATCGAAAACATAACAATATTCATCGGATATGTACCTTATTCTTAACTAAGTGACAGACACGCGCCACAGCATAACCCAATCATTATCGTGACGCGAATCAGGTGCTAAACTAAGTGAGTATTCAAGGAGATTGTCATGTCGCATCCATCTATTGACCAACAAATCACATTTCTATATACCGACAACCTGAAGGTGTCTGCTCGCTTTTACGAGGACACGCTCGGATTTACACTGTGGTTAGATCAAAAAAGTTGCAGAATTTATCATCTTTCGGGTAATAGCTACATAGGAATCTGCGAGACAAGCGACACTTCTAAGGGGAAAATAGTATCAGATAAACAAGAAAATATCATATTTACCATCGTTACTGAAGATGTTGATGGATGGTACAAACATCTACAAGATAATGGGGTCGTATTTGAGAAACCACCAGAAACCAATCACACATATAATATCTATCATTGCTTTCTGCGCGACCCGCATGGCTATCTGATTGAAATTCAGCGGTTTTTGAACAAATAGTGTATGAGAATATTCTTATGCTAGGTGGCGAATCGGCATGCTTGGCAAGTATAATATACTGAAACAATAAGGATTTATCTCAATATTTATGTACGAACTGCCGTTATTCCCACTCAACAATGTGCTTTTTCCGGGTATGCCAATAAATCTACATATCTTTGAAGAACGCTATAAATTGATGATGGACGAATGTATTCAACAACGTCAGCCATTCGGTGTTGTTTTAATTGAAGATGGTCGTGAGGCGGGTGACCCGCTTGTACAGCCCTATGAAATTGGGTGTACTGCACAGATCACCCAGGTACAACCGTTGAGTCAGGGTAGAATGCAAATCACCGCACTTGGAAGAGATCGTTTTCGCATCTTGTCATTAAACTACGAAAAACCGTATATCAGTGGCATGGTAGAAGACTTTCCCCACGTCTATGAAGACCCATTACTCATCAAACAACACGGTAGGCGCTTAAAACATTTATTAGATCGTTACTTACGCGTGTTAGAGCAAGCGGGACAATTGAAATACGATGGTAATCAACTGCCCAATGACCCCAAAACACTCGCCTATCTTGCATCTGTGTTACTGCAACAGATCACCTCATCTCAAAAGCAAAACTTGCTTGAACTTGACCAGGCAACAGTTATGATTGACGAATTGAGCATTATGTACCGTCGCGAAGTGGTCATTCTTGAGTCTCTTCTTGATCCGCCGGAAGACAGTGAATACTCAATTACAATTGGACCTTTAGAAATTGGACCTTTTTCACTCAATTAACCGGCAACAGCCCGAACTACCGCTTGTCAATCACCTCATACCCAACTATGCTTCTGACCTTAATCCTGTGATCCTATCGCGAAGTTAAGGAAACAGAATCCGGTGAAGCACGCAAATTATCGGCAACACTATCTTCTGGCATTCACGCTGATTGCACTCATGAGCGTAATGATAAGTTCTACCTTGTTGTCAGATTACTATATCGGGGAAGATTTCCTGACAATTAGGCTGGCGAAAGGTTTAAGCGAAGGCTATGGACCCGTTTACAATGCTGGCGAAACTTCGCTATTGACCATCAGCCCGTTACGATTAATTCCATTCGCTCTGACCAATAATTTTGAAGCCCTAAGCGCCCTTATGCATAGTTCAGGGCTAGCATTTCTTAGCATTATTTTGCCCATCTTTTTACGCGATAAAAAGATCAACACACGCGAATCACTTGTTATTACGTTGATCGTCGTGGTCAGCTATCCTACATGGTCGGGGATGCGATCTGTCGAAAGTATTATGATTACACTTTTTATTCTGAGCTTGATAAAACTTGACAACAGAAAGTATGGAGTCGCCAGCATACTGCTTGGAATCGTTTCGATCATAGCACCGTCAGGTATTATCGCTCTCATCATCGGATTTATTTATGCTATCGCTCGTCAAAACACCGATGCAAATCAATCAACATCCGCTACATTTTATATTTTTGCGATGATCCCACTTGCGCTGTGGGTTGGTGGTTGGGCGGTAGTGCATGGTTTAGAAAGCATTAATGGATTAGCGTATTTGCTCACTGCAACACCCGCTACATCATCAGACTGGGTATGGCTTGTCATATTTATGATTAGCGCGGGTTATCTCTATAGAATAGCCGACAACAAAATGCTCTACATCTTTCCGTTGTGGGCAACATTAGACATCGTAACGCCGATCTTATACAACGGCGCACCGGTGCAAATCACGAGTATTCCGGTAAGCATTACTATCGGGTTATCAACTACCCTATTCATCCGGCACTATGCACGGTCAAACTTATTGGTTCACAGTATTGCACTCGTAGCGCTCGGAACGATTGCGTTCATGTTGCCTCCTACTACACCAGCACAAATCGTCAACGCACGTAATATCGCCCAATCCGTGTCAATTCCGCGCAACGCTAGCCTATTACATGACCATTCCCCCGCCCTCGCCTATTTCATCGACAATTTTTCAGGGACGGTGTTTCATTTCAACGGACAATATCAGCCACACATCGAATCATTTGCCGAACGTGATGATCTTCAATCAATGATCGTGGCACTAGCACCAGATTTCATACTCACGAGCACAACAGACGAAATCATCTTTGATAGCACAAATCTCACTGGATTGCAGTATGAACAATCACCTATCGAGGAAAACTTATGGCACAGGCAAGCAGATGTTAGAAGATTCTCAGAGGATTCAAGCGCAACAACTATCAGCTTTAGCCCGGATGTTACGCTGACCGGATACAACCTAGATCAGATACGTGTACATGGTGATAATGTGCTCAGAATTCGGCTCGATTGGACGCTCAACCGTACACCAGAAGATGCTATAGGTGTCAATATTAGTTTGCTTGACATCGATCAGATTCCAGCGGTATCAATCTTCACAAGATTTCCAATGGAAAACTGGCAATCAGATAACTTATCCACATATCATAGTCTGGCATTACCAGAGGATATTGATAGTGGCTTGCACAATATACAGGTTGGACTTGATTATCGTGCGGGGCTGTTAGGTGTGTATCGTATCGCGCCAGTAATTGTCCCCTTTGAAGGTCTTGAACCCACAGATAACCCAATAGGAAGACTAGGGTCTGTGAATGTGTTTGTACTTGAAACACGCGCAGAAAATGAACAACTTCAGCTTGATTTAGCCTGGCAAACAACCGAAATCCTAAATCGTGATTATCGTGTGTTTATTCATATCACTGACATGGATAATTTACAGCCTATCACACAAGATGATGGTTTCCCGCTGAATGGGCGTTATCCAACCACATTCTGGCTAACAGAAGACGTGATTGATGAAACTCGAACTGTAAATATTAGTGAGTTGGCATCAGGCACATATCGTATCAACCTCGGCTTATATACGCCTGCTGATGGACGATTACAGGGTGGAGAAGGTGACTACATATTTATTGGTACACTCATCGTTGATGAAGATCGTAGTGCAGAAGTTATGCTGAACAATGATTAATCGGCAAGAGATAAAATTTCTGGTGCAAGGGTTTCTGCGACGCGGCAGGTATATTCTGCATCATAGTGTAATGGGAAATCGGTAAAGCGCTCCGGTGGCACAAAATCCCATAAATCAACATATGACCAGCCGTTTTCGCTAACCTGTTCGCTCAACATCTGACGGTATGCATCATACGCCCAGCGTGGATAAAGATCATTGTACCGTAAGTCACTATTTGCGCCCTGCCCTCTGAATATCGGTTCGTTGACCAGTAACACAGGCACATCGTTATTTGATGCCATTGCAATACCAGCTTCTAAAACATCGAATGCAAGCAAATCAGCAGTTAATCCACCGACCTCAATATCACCACGATTCGGAATGCCTTCACTAGGCGGAAAATTCTGTACGGGTGAGCGAAAAAATCGCGGATTTGTATGGTCATAATCTGTCATTGACCAGGCTAAACCATAGAATTGCAGCCGAAACCAATCTGCGAGTGCTCTGCGTTGCCCAACAAGTGTTCTTTCCAAAATATTTGGCGTTTGTGGTAACTGCGAAACGTCAAAACTTAATGAATTTTCATCAATCAACCGCCGCACATCCTCCCGATTAGCCTGAATTATAGGATGTGCAAGTTGATCGTCATCATACATACCCTCTAAGGTAGTGAACCACACAATGGCATCAGGATCATATTGCAAAGCTTCTTGTAAAATTAAAATGTCTTTGAGCACATTTGTGATCGGATACCCTAAATTATAAGCAAATAGATTGTAACCTGCCGATGTTTGGAATTCGCCACGATTTAAACAGGCATCAAAGGTCTGATCATTATCCAATAGCCAACCCCATACGCCCGAATCGCCGAGCAATAACACCCGAAATTCATCATCGCGAATAGCATCACCGACAAGTCGATGTGCGGAAAATATGCCGTCGATATTGCCAATGGACAGATTATAGACTTCTGTCGGATTATCCGCATATGGGAAACGCTCTCGACCCGGTACAATTGTGTTATAGATTGTGAGTTGATTAATCATCGGTAAGGGTTGCACAACTAAATACACCAAATTAATCAGCACGAATAACAAAATCACCTTAATCAAAACACGTACCACAAAGCCACGAGTATAGGGTTGTTCTGGTTTAACAAGCCAATCCCAACGTGCCATCTTAGTTAGCCCCCAAAACCGAATAATCGTGCCAGCATGTTCAGGCTAGAATCCACGTTTGGTAAAGCAAAAAACACCCACCCCAACGCAACAAAATTGAAGGTCACAAAAACACTTCCCCAATACATTAGTCGGCGTGACCATACCCGTGCATTGACACGTTTTGTCCACCCGCGTGTGTTGTCTGCTAGCATCTTATGTGCGAATAAACCTAATCCATGCCACAAACCCCACAATAAGAAATTCCATGTGATCCCGTGCCACAGACCAATAAGACCCATCGTCGTTAATTGCGCGACCAGAATAATCACAAAATTGGGTGGTTTACGTTTACGCGTGATAAAAAAGCGGGACAACGGCGTAAAATAATACACACGAAACCATGTACTCAGCGTGATGTGCCATCGTTGCCAGAATTGCTGTACATTAGGTTGTAGATAAGGGCGATCAAAGTTTTCCGGCAATGTGATGCCATAAAGCCTGCCTAGCCCAATGGCTACATCAGAATATCCGCTAAAATCGAAGAATATCTGGAACGCATATAAATAGAGCATCAACCAGAATCCGCCCGCCCCATCTGTCACCTCAATCAATTGCGGACTCATTGCAATTAATGCCAGACTATCCGCAATGACAAATTTTTTGAAAACACCGACAGCGATTCGTGTTGTGCCTTCAACCATACGTGACGCATCTAAAGGCTTGGTCTGTGCGATTTCCGGCAAAAATCGTTGTGCCCTATCAATTGGACCAGCAGTAAATGCGGGAAAAAAAATGACGTAAGTTATTGTATCTCTCAGCGACAAATTAGTTTTCGATAAACGCCCTGCCCTGAAGTCAAATAACAACGCCATCAACCGAAAGGCAATATAAGAAAAGCCAAGCCATAGAAAGGGTGATGCCGTACTGAGTGACTGTGCATCCCAATCAAGCGCATAGCCGAAAAAGTCCGCTAATTGAGGCACCTTAATCGCTACAAGTATGATAATAATCACGACAACAGAAAATTGTGCAAGCGACATCAAAGACTGTTGAGTATTGTCCTGCGTAAACAGACCACGTATTGCAATCACCCCACCGATAACAACGGGCGAGGCAAAGATCAGTAGGTTAAGTAAGTCATCATCCTGCAACACTCCAAGACTAACCCAGAGTACAGCAATGCTACCGAGACCTAGTATTGATGTTAGGTAATCGTTGTCAGTCCACACATAATCGACAGGACGAATAATCCACCACACAGCGCCAATCATCAAAAGGGTCATGGTGACCAATAGTGCATCAAGAGACGTCAAGCCACCGTCGCTCAGAATCCAAATAATGCCCGCCACACTGCCCAGAAATAATCCAAATGGGCGATGTTGTGGAGGCACAAGCCACATAAACGGCAAGGAGAGTGCTGAAAACACAAGGATGTGTATGATGTCCATGCTACAGGATGCTACACAAGAGCACCCAACTCTACCAGTCCCTATTCGCGAACACAACGGAGTTTGTTATAATTTGTCGCTGTAACTAAAGATGAGATATGGAGAAGATAGTGAACGACGCTTTACGAACATTCATTACAACAGAGCTTATGCATGATCCAGAATACCCGTTAAAAGATGACGAGGAACTGATCTCAGGAGGACTGATCGACTCTTTCTCGCTGGTTGAGTTACAAATTTTCATCGAACAGGAATTCGGTGTTCGTGTAGATGATACAGAACTGACAGCTGAAGCCATCGACACCATCAATGATCTTGTCAGCGTAATCGAAAAAACCAAGAACGGTTAAGAAAAATAAATGGGAACGTCCAATATGGACGCACCCAGTTTTGTCGCTACAAATGGAGCACCTAATACATTGCACCACGCCACACAGCGTCTAAAACCATCAGCGCCGTGAGATTTCGTATATTGTACCCATTGGTCAGCTCCTGCGCGGAAAAAATTGCCGTTTCCCCCGTACCATAATTATAGCTTGGATGCACATTATCTCCGCCCAAGCCTTGATTCGGCAATTCTTGCATCGCCAACCAATAGTTCCAGAGAGGAATATTGTATGATGCGGCAATATTTACAATAATGCTGTTGAATTCAGCAACACGTCCTGCGGCATAGCTTGATGGTTGTTCCGGTATCGTACTCAATACAGGGATAACACCCATATCGATACTAATCTGAACAATACGCTCTAAATTAACCCGATAATCGTTGCTGTTCACCCAGGTAATGTCATTCGTGCCGAACATGATTAACGCTACTGAAGGACGGCTATTACGATACTCACAGGCTAGCGGTGTTTCACCAAAATCACACACACCGGGTACGCTTCGTTGTGGGTCTAATACATCGAAGGTTGTCCACCCCCCACGTGCCGCCAAACTCGAATTTGCAAATGAGAAATGATCCCGTGCAGGCACCTGTGAAAAATGATCGATTACGGGTTGCAGATAAGCATAATCATAAAGCTGTGCCCCACCCAGCCCAATGGGTGCAAGGAAGTAGTTTGACGCGGTAATGCTATCCCCTACCTTAGAAAACACACCAGAGCGATTGCCCATTTGCTGTCCACGCAAATAAATCTCGCGCGCAGTGGTGCTGATGGATGGGATCACGCCGGGCGTGGAGCTAACCTGAGCGTTCTGTGGTGGTGGCTGAGATGTACCCGGTTGAGATTGCACAACAACAGGATTGCCCGCACCGGCAACTGGCAAATTACTGACACTGCCATCTACGTTGACGAACGTGTAAGACAACCAACCCCTTACGCCACCACGAATGAGCGCTTGCAACCACGTACTACTATCGTTTCGGGCGATGAACACCACTGCTTGATTCGCATCTAAGACTTCCATAATTTCATAGCTGGTACCCGGTCCACCGCGCATATTGACAATTGCGCGTGTTGACCCCGGAATGCTTATACCCTCTGTAGTGACCGGAATTGGCGCATTATTATCTGTCGCTTGCCCCTCTGAAGCCGATTCTTGTACCTGTTGTTGCGAGGTTGGTTCAGGCGCAGCCACACTCATTACAGGGATAGATTGTAGAATAAAGTCAGGCGAAAATTCTAAATATACAGATAGAACCCATCCAGCGAAATCACTATCTACAGGTGATACATACATCCAGATACCACCATTACCTGCTTCATTTTCCCTGCCAAGCACTTCAACCTGAGCATCAACAGTTAACATACCAACAATCTGACTTTGATCCTGATATGAATCACGCACATTAAGCTCAAAAGCAATGACACGGGCAAATATACCCGTTCCTTGTGCATTAAGGACATTTGTAAACAATAGAACACATAAACAACTGAGTATCAAAACAATGAACTTACGCATGTGCATCTTCCGCATCACTTTAGATTAAACGAAACTGATTATAACATCACGGATAAGACCACTTAAATAGTACCTTCACATCATAGAGCAATCGTCAGATTAGTGTAAAAGATTGTCGTTTAGTAACGAATAGAATGTTATAATTTGGTTTAGAGATATTTTTCAATCAACACAACTCCACCACAGGCAGAAACTATATGAAAAACTTTGATGGTCAGATCATTAAAGGTTATGAGTTAAAAGAACTCATTGGCGAGGGTGGATTTGGTGCGGTGTATCGCGCCTACCAACCGCTAATTGGGCGCGAAGTTGCTATCAAAATCATTCTCCCCCAACACGCAAATCGCCCTGAATTCATCAGAAGATTTGAATCAGAAGCGCAATTAGTTGCACGACTCGAACACCCATTTATCGTGCCGTTGTATGATTATTGGCGCGAACCAGATGGTGCTTTTCTTGTCATGCGTTGGTTAAGGGGTGGTAGTCTTTCTGATCAAGTACGCGCCAATGGTCCGATCACACCAGCACAAGTAAGCCGTATTCTTTCACAGATTGGTGAGGCGCTCACCGTTGCACATCGACAGGGTGTTATCCATCGCGATCTCAAATTAGATAACATGATGTTGGATGAGAACCAAAACACTTATCTAACAGATTTCGGAATTGCCAAAGATTTGGGGCGAAACCTACAAATCACACACAAAGACGCGATTCTCGGTTCACCTGCATATCTTTCCCCTGAACAGATCAAAGGCGAAGAGCTTACCCCCCAAACCGATATGTATGCACTTGGTATTGCGGTCTATCACATGCTCACCGGCGATCTCCCTTTTGACGAATCAACGCCAGCCGCAATGATGTATAAACATCTGAGCGAGCCGATGCCGAGTATCACAGAGAATTACGGCATCTCATCAATGATTGATATTGTTCTTCAACGGGTAACCGCCAAAGAGCCTTCAGATCGATATCCAGATACCCTCTCGTTTGTGAGGGATTTTCGCCGTGCAGTACGTGCTAGTGGTGGTGAAGACGATGAAGCCGATGAGGCATTGAACACAATTCAGCCTGTTTCGGCAGAAAAGGGTTCTGGATACACAACAGGCATTACGCTTCCAGACCCGGACAACCCCTATAAAGGTCTACGCGCATTTCAACAAGCAGATGCTTCCGACTTTTTCGGGCGGAGTGCATTAACGGAACAATTGCTGTCTCGGCTTAAAGAAACTCAATCGGAAGCCAGCTTTCTCGCAGTGGTCGGACCCAGCGGGAGTGGTAAGTCAAGCGTGATTAAAGCGGGCGTAATCCCACACATTAAAAACGGCGAACTACCCAATTCAGAGAACTGGTTTGTCATTGAGATGGTACCTGGTACAGAACCTCTCGAAGAACTTGAAGCCGCTCTACTTCGCGTTGCCATAAATCCACCTGATAGTTTACTGACACAACTTGCGGAAGATGAACGTGGCTTAGTTCGCTCCCTTAAACGTGTTCTGCCGGACGACGATAGTGAACTTGTATTAGTTATCGACCAATTTGAAGAAGTCTTCACCATGGTCGATGATGAAGATCAACGTCAACATTTTCTCTCCAGCATTCTTGCCTCCATTCAGGACGAACGTAGTAGACTTCGAATCATCATCACGCTACGTGCTGACTTTTATGATAAACCGCTGAATTATGTTGATTTCGGCGAGCTTCTACGCAAACGGACTGAAGTTGTGTTGCCATTATCGGAAAATGAGCTAGAAGAGGCAATCACCGGTCCGGCTAAACGTGTCGGTCTTATTGTAGAACCAAGTTTAGTTCAATCAATGGTTTCTGATGTGGCATCACAACCGGGTGCGTTGCCACTTTTACAATATGCACTCACAGAACTATTCGAACGACGCGATGGCAATCTGCTCACACTGAAAGCCTATGAAGATATAGGCGGGACACTAGGCGCATTGGCAAAACGCGCAACCGAATTGTATGCTGGTCTCGATGAAGATGGTAAAGAAGCTACGCGTCAAATGTTTTTACGACTCGTCACATTAGGGGACGGCACAGAAGACACACGACGGCGATCATTGCAATCAGAACTCTATTCGATTGGCGAAGATAGAGACACAATGTCGCTCGTCATTGATGCTTTTGGGCGTTATCGTCTGCTCACTTTCGACCATGACCCGCAAACAAGAAGCGCAACAGTAGAAATCGCACATGAGGCACTTATTCGGCAATGGCAACAGCTCCGCGATTGGCTAACAGACAGTCGCGATGATTTACGATTACAACGACGGTTAATGTCCGCCGCTCAGGATTGGTATGAATCCAATCAAGATCAAAGTTTTCTACTACGTGGAACACGACTGCAACAATTTGAAGAATGGCATAGCACAACTACGCTTGCTATGAATGAAGAAGAAGATGTCTACCTCAAATCAAGCATTCATGCGAGGGAAGAGCGCGAATCCATCGAGCAAGCGCGGATCGAACGCGAAGAAGCATTGGAAGCACGATCTCAAAATATCTTACGGATTCTAGCAGGTGTGATGACTGTTGCAACCGTTATCGCTGTTGGATTAACCTTTATAGCCTTTAATCAAAGTCAGGAAGCACAAGAGGCGCGAGACACAGCGGAAAACAGTGCTGATGAAGCACAGAGCCTCGCACTCGCCGCCAACGCTCGCAATGCGCTTATCGAAGATGATAATGTGCTTGGCTTGTCACTCGCGCTGGAGGCAAACAATGCCTATAGCCCGCAACCGATTGAAGTTATGCGGGTTCTTGCCGAAGCCGCCTTTGGTCCCGGTGTACAACATCGGTTACAAGGTCATGAAGCCACGACACTAAATGCCGTATTTAATAATGCTGGCGATAGAAGTGCGTCCGTTGCATTAGATCGCACTGTATTGGTGTGGGACAATGTCACAGGTGATATTGTTTTACAGTTCGACATGCCCGACGAAACAATTGGGTCAAGTGTAATGTTCTCCCCCGATGGCATCAATTTGATTGTAGGAGCACTCAACGGCAATATTTACGTTATAGACATCGAGTCTGGCTCGGTAATAAATCAAATCGAGGCGCATGACGATAGCATCTCGAGCATCGATATTAATACAGCGGGCACCAGCATATTATCCGGATCACTTGACCATACCTTACGCTTGTTTGATCTCGCCTCTGGTGAACTTATTCAGCTTTTTGAAGGTCATACTGGCGTTGTCTTGGATGTTGCGCTCAGTGAGGATGGTCAATATGCGACCTCTAGCTCCGGGGATGAGTTTCTATCTGACATCAATGATGACACACAGGATCGTACTGTCCGGCTATGGGACCTCAATACAGGCGATGAATTACACCGATTTTCTCCACCACCAGGCTATGTGCGTACAGTCGCTTTTAGCCCGGATAGCCTGAGTGTCATCTCAGGGACATGGAATAGCTCAGAAGGCGGGACGATTAGCCAATGGAACGTGCGTACAGGGCGTTTGTTACAGCGTTTCTATGGGCATACAGATATTATTACTGGATTGGCATTTTTCCCGGATGGTTCTCAGATCGCTTCGGTATCATGGGATCGCACAATGCGAATCTGGGACGTTGAAACAGGCATTGAACTTGAAAGTTTTGAGACATTCGAAGATCGTCTGCAAGATGTCAGTGTGAGTGCTGATGGTGAACATATCCTCATACCGACTGGCGATTTTGGTGGTAACGAGATCAGCCCTGAATTTGAGAATTCAGCAGATACCAGCATATGGCTCATAGATCTCAGAAGTCGTGATGAATTACAGAGATTTGATGGCGCGACTGATTGGATATGGTCAATGGACATCAACGCAGATGAAACATTGACGGTGTCTGGTTCTGGTCCGTTATTCACACCGGACGATGGTAGACAGACCGATACTTTAGTGCGATTGTGGGATATTGAAACCGGCGAAATAATCCGCACGATGGACGGACATACGGAAACTGTTGAAGCTATCGCATTTTCACCGGACGGTGAGCAAATTTTGTCTGGTGCATGGGATGGGAAACTAATTCTCTGGGATACCGAAACTGGTGACGAGATCCGGCAATTTATAAACGAAGATGCTTTTAGCTATACCCAGGTGATCTTTACAAGCGATGGTGAAGAATTCTTTGTCAGCACTACTGCAGGTACAGTCATTCATTGGAGTGTGGAAACCGGCGAAGAAATTCAGCGCTTTGATTTCCATGAACGCGATGTAGACGGTATCGCGCTCAACAACGCTGGCACCATACTCGCAATTGGGTCATACGACTCAACCATTACGCTGTGGGACATAGAAAGTGGTGAGCAGATTAACACAATTATTGGTCACACAGATCGGGTAAATGACATCGCATTTAGCCCAGATGATATGCGTTTGGCATCAAGTTCATGGGATAGCACATTGCGAGTATGGGATGTTGAAACCGGTGAATTACTACGTACTTTTGATGGACACAATGGTCCCACATTTGGCGTAACCTTTCACCCTGATGGTGGGACTATTATTTCAGGATCATCCGATAGCACATTGCGACTATGGGATGTTGAAACCGGGCAAGAACTACGCCGACTTGATGGACATACCAATTGGATATCAGAAGTACAATTTTTACGCGATGGTGAATTTGTGATTTCCAGCGCACAAGACAATACCATGCGGCTATGGCAAGTACCCCGTGAATCAAGTGAAATCCAACGCTGGGCAGAAGCTAATCGCTATGTTCGTGATCTCACCTGTTCAGAACGCGCACAATTCCGTGTAGAGCCTGAGTGTGATTCGGCTTCATAATCAAGTAGTTATGAACCTATATGTGTCACAAGCTATTATGCGCGGATTGTCGTTTGCCGTACCCGCCGAAGTCCTTTTACTACCGGAGAAAACAACATTCGAATAACCCATACAAACCATGCTAGACTTTGTACAAACACACCGGGTGGTGGTGGGTGTTGTATCTTAACCTGTGGGCGATTATACGCATATAGCACACGTTCAGCCGCCGCCATGCCTGTCACAGTTGCCCTTTCCATCCATAATGCGGAGGTTTGATACCCGATCCAATCCCCACAGGCAAATATATCGTCAAACGGCGTATCCACAAACAGACTATCCTCGCGCTTTGGCACACGAAACACCGTATGATTGCGGCTATTCCTACGCACAGCTCCATACAGAAATGTCCCGTTTACGCGTGGGAAAGCACGTTGTATCTCATCTATAGCAAGAATGAGCAAATTACGATCAGGCTGGTCGAGCATCTTTTCCGAACCGTAGATATGTACTTCAATCGCACTCCCTCCTGTATCTTCATGCCAAACCTTAAATTCATCATATAAGCGATGCAACCAGAAAAAATTATCTGGTACAAAATCGCCAGTAAACATCCCACCATCTGTTCCATCCCGGGGCGATGCGCTAAACCACATCCGAATGACGACATTGCGAATCGCCGACGGATAAATGATTTTTTCTGAAATTTCGCACGTGTCTTCACCGGCTTCAAACAAACGTTTTGCAGAAGCGCCATTAGTAGCGATAATGACGTGTTTCGCACGGATGGTGCGTAATCCACGCTGTTTTGAATCTTCTACCGTGACACGCCAGAAATCATTATCACGTTCAAGTTTTTGGGCAGTAACACCGCGCTTTATCTGACCGCCCCGCGATTCTATCGCCTCACATAAGGGTGTAATAAGATGATCGTGCGTATTGCCCGGAAAATATTCCATAACCCATGAGTCGCGCCGGAGCACTGTGTAAAAACGGAGTGCGGCAATCAGCCCAGTCAATGAGATGGACTCATACGGTGCCGCGAGTAGATTTTGCCCTAACCCTTTAAACGTTGCCTTTAGGTTTGGTGTCCAACCACGAAAGTAATCATCGGATGTTAACCCTTCTAAACGAACCTCTTCACGGATAGGGTCTAACCCAACCGTCCATAATATGCTGAAGAGAAATCCGGGTAATGATAGAAAATCAAGCGGTGTGATGGTTGTCCAGATGTTTGGATTCAACAGCAGTTGCAAGTAATGAAAAGGTGCCGGCAACCATCCATAGCGTACCGCGTTACCCGCTTCCAATACACGGACATCACGTCGCCATCGATTTATCCATTCTTCCCCGGTAGAAAGACGAAGTTTTGTCGAGGTAAATTTTTCGATAGTAGCGCGCATGTTAACATAACCACCCCACAAAGCATGTACCCCATGATCCGGGCGGAACGACCATATCTTACCCATATGATCGAAAGTATCCGGTTCACCACCATTTAAGCGCCCCCCTGTCCAGAGAGAATCAGCGTCAATCAGCAATGGGGGAATGCCACCATCCGCAATATATACAGCCGCGGTCAACCCTGCTAAACCACCGCCGATTATCACCACAGGAAATACATCGTCCGGCGTATCATTATCCAAAAACAACGCATCATTTAACAATTGATCGTCCAAAAATTACACTTTCATTGCATACCACTATCACTCTAAGCCTAGTCACTGGAGCATGAAAGCGCAACCATCAATCTCTAGGGATTTAATACGTTTATACGCCGAC